>CAXNFZ010000019.1:0-19599 GCA_964201495.1 Chloroflexota bacterium
CCGTCGCTCAATAGTGCTGATGTAGGCGATGAACTGCCCAGTCACCGCAGCAAGCGAAACCTTCGTGATCTCGAGCTCGTGCTCTTCGATGAGGCGCAGCAGCACATCGAGCGGCCCTTCATACACCGGCAGCTGTGTGACGAATTGCTCGACCACGAGTGGCGACGATGTGGACGCGGTGGTTTCGTTGTTGAGGTTAGTCATGTACTTGCGATGTGCGGTTCCACGAGTGGCGTCGTTACGAAAAGCAGAGTAACTACTCAGGCCATCCATTTTTCCAACGCGAAACGCGCTATTCCTTCCCCCGAAGGGGGAAGGAATAGCGCGTTTCGCGGGAAATACTGATTTAGGCCTGAGTAGTTACAAAGCAGATCTTATGCGTTCTTATTTCTTTTTCGGCAGGAGGAGATAGTAATCGAATCCGTTGATCCGGATGCTGCCAACCATGTCATATGCTCGGCCAAACGCATCTTTGACATCGCCCGGATAAAAGAACGCCTTGAGCACAATCGCACCGAATTCACGTCGTTCGATGCGCGCGATCATGTCGCGCGTGTCGAGCATGCCGTTCTTCGACAGGTTCAACAGCTGTGTCGGATTCGTGACGACGTCACGACCTGCATTCAGGTTGAACATTGCTTCTTCCGTCCAGATCGGCGCCGGATGCTTGCGCAGTTCCTCCACGAGCGCCCACGCATTGGCCGTGTCCTGTTTGTCGAGCAGATGGCCGAGCTGCGTATAGCCCATCGAATCATAGTACGGATAGGGTGGAAAAGACGACGGCCGCTCATCCACGCCGAGCACACTCGCAAGCATTCCGAACAAACGACCAGACGTCGGCATGTGCACATTCGACACGGCCTGTGCGGCGAACAACATCACGACCGCAGCAGTCACGATCGTCTCACGCGCAGGCCACCTTCGTGAAACGCGCGCAAACAACTGCGCTGTGCAAACGCACGCTGCCGCGATCGACGCAATCAGGTACGTCGGGCCGGCGCCCCACTTGCCCGTCAGCATGCCCATCGCACTGCCGGTCACAAAATACAGCGACCAAATCCCGATCGGCCGCAGTGAACGCGTCCGCCACGCGTCGCGCAGTTCCCACATCAGATTCAGGAGCGCACAGGCCAGCAGCGGCCACTGCAGCTGCAGCCACCAGCTGTACGTCTGCCACGTCACAGCGATGTCATATTCGTTCACGTTTGCCGCAACGACATTCAGCCAGAACTGGCCGCCGGACACTCCATCGATCCACAGCACCAGCGCGATCGTGGCAACCGCGCAGCCGATCAGCGCCTGCGCAAACCAGGCACGCTGACGCAGAAGCAGAAACGCGAAGCCGGCTGCAAGCGCGTCGACGGCCTGCAGTTTCGTGAAGCCGGCGATCATCAGCAGCGTCACGCCCGCAGCCGCCCAGCGCGCCAACGGCGCACCATCGCGAAAAGCTCGTTCAATGCAGGCGATGCCCACAAATGCGAACAGCATCATCGGCAGGTGCGCACGTGCCAGCGGCGCAACCTGATACACGAAGTTCGCCGCATAAAACGCCATGCCGGCCAGCAGCGGCACGAACAGGGCCGCTTTTGCACCGACGTCGGTGCGCCACGCACGCCGCGCCACGACGAAGATCACCACACCGATCGCCAGCGTCGCCACGAACGCCACAATACGGCCGACCCACAAGTGCGGGCCGAAAATCCACACCAGCGGCACCAGCATCACGCGATACACAGGCGGATAGTTCGACGAGTAATACGGAAACTGCGCGTTGTCGAGGTAGATGTTTTCGAAGCGCGCCAGCCGAATCGCGTCGTACAGCTCAAAGCCTTCCCCCTGGTCGTAGTCGAATGGAAACAGCAGCACGCTGCGACCGTACGCCAGCAGCACGATGACGTATCCAGCGTAAACCACGAAGAGCGCAGCCAGCGCAGCGTTGACAAGCGCCCGGCCGGGCAACCAGCCCAGGCGGCCATCAGTTCCTCGCCTCATCGCTGCACATACTCCCGCAGATCCGGATAGCGCCACGCCATCCACGCCGTCACCAGCACAGTCGCGACGCCGCCGCTGATGATGGCGAACGGCACACCGAACGCCGAACCAACCAGCCCAGCCTCGAGTTCACCGAGCTGCGGACCGCCCTGAAAAAAGACCATGTTCACTCCAGTCATGCGCCCACGCATCTCGTCCGGCGTCGCCATCTGTCGAATTACGTTGCGAATCACCGTCGACACCGTGTCCGCTGCTCCAGTCACTGCGAACAACAAGTAAGAAACTGCGAAGCTCGTCGCCACGCCGAAGAGCGCCGTCGCAGCACCGTAGATCGCTACGCTCACCAGCAGCACCATGCCTTGCCGGCGAATGTCCGCGCGGAACGACATCCACAGACCCGCCACGAGCGACCCGGCTGCCTGCGCCGTCGACAGCACGCCGTAGCCGGCTGCGTCGGTCTTCAACAAATCCGCAGCGACAATCGGCAGCATCGTCCGCGCAGAAGAAAAGAACGTCGCCCAGAAGTCCAGCAGCATCGTGCTGCGCAACAGTCGCTCACGAAAAACGAAACGAATGCCGTCCGTGATCGCCGACCACTCCACCTTCGGCGGCGAGCCGCGCCGCGGGTCTCGGTAATGCATCAGCACCACCGCCAGCACCGTCCCGAGAAATGAAACGGTGTTCACGATGTAGACCCAGCCGATGTCAACCGTCCCGATCAGCAGGCCGGCCAGCGCCGGGCCGCCGATCTGTGCGATCTGCATCGCCAGGCTGTTCAATCCGACCGCAGCCGTGAATTCCTCGCGCGGCACCAGGTTCGGTACCATCGCCTGCCGCGCCGGGGCGCCCAGCGCCGACGCAGCAGAATTCACGATCGTCATTGCGTAGATCACGCCGAGGCTCGCCTGTCCGAACAACGTCAGAAACGCCAGAAGCCCGGCCGACGCCATCGCCGCAATCTGCGACACCAGCATGACCACGCGCCGATCTGTGCTGTCCGCCAGCGCGCCGCCCACCAGTGCGAACACCAAGATCGGCAGCACGCGAGCCAGCCCGATCATGCCAAGGCTGAGCGCATCCCCGCTCAACTGCATGTTCTGACCGAAGAGCGAAACGGTCGTGTTGACGCCGCGGGCCAGCTCGAATACCTGCCAGTTCACCGCAGTCACCTGCATCTGCGCGCCAATGAACGAAACAAACAACCCCAGCCAGAGCAGGCGGAAATCGCGATGGCGCAGAGACGCCCAGCGACCGCTCGTCATCTCAGCCCATCCCCTGCACGCGCTGTACTTCGATGCGAATCGTCACGCGCACTTCGCCCTCACGGCGATACGGGTACTTGTCGACGCCCATGTACTTTTTCGCGAGACGGTCGATCACTGCATCGCCGTCGGCATCAGACATCTCCGCAACACGACCGCGCAGCTGAATGTAGCGGCCGGGATTCTGCGGATCACTCACGGCAATCGTGACGCGCGGGTCGCGCAGCATATTGTTGTACTTCACGCGCCCCTTGGCCGTATTGACGATCACATATGTGCCGTCATAGTCGAACCAGACCGGCGTCACCTGCGGCGAACCGTCGGGGAAAATCGTGGCGAGGTGCGCGTGAGCGACTTTGGTCGTGAAGAGGTCGAGAAATTCCTGCGGAATCATGCGCCGAATTGTATTGCGAGAGGGTGCATCCGCCGTTGTGGGCAAATTTCAACAGAGAGCGCCGAGAGGGCGGGAGAACGCAGGGGTTTCCCGCAGAGACACAGAGTTGCGGAGACGCGGGATTTTTGAAGAATCAGCTGTGATTCGATTTGGGTCGCTTTGCGGCGTCTGCTCACGTGCGCGCTGCATCGATGCGGACCTCGATTGCATGTGAGCGCACACGCATGCGGTGCTCGACCGCCCCTCTCCGCCAGGATTTCGCGCGCTGCATCGAGCCTGGCACAGGAGAACAGCAAGCGAAATCGCAGGAGGAGAGGGGACAGGGGTGAGGTTTTCGCACACACAAGTCTGCTGCCTAAACCTGACAGGCAGTCGCAATACAATGCCTTCTGTCATGACCGTACAGAATCTCCTGCGCACCCTCGACATCCTCGACGTCAACGCCGGCGCGTGCAGCGCTGATGGCTGGCTGGCCTCCGACCGCGCAGCATCGCTGCATTCGCTCAATCCGACCGACGATTCCAGCATCGCTGCCGTCGTCCCGGCGACGCGCGACGACTACGACGCCGTCGTGCGCAGCGCCGTCGCAGCATTCCCAGCATGGCGCACCGTCCCTGCCCCGCGCCGCGGCGAAATCGTGCGCGACCTCGGCAACGCGCTGCGCGCCCTGAAGGAACCGCTCGGCGATCTGGTCTCTCTCGAAATGGGCAAGATCCGCGCCGAAGGACACGGCGAAGTGCAGGAGATGATCGACATCTGCGATTTCGCAGTCGGGCTTTCGCGCCAGCTCTACGGCCTGACGATGCACTCCGAGCGGCCGGGGCATCGCATGTACGAACAGTGGCACCCGCTCGGCGCCATCGGCGTGATCAGCGCGTTCAACTTCCCGGTGGCCGTCTGGTCGTGGAACGCCGCACTCGCTGCAGTCTGCGGCAACACCGTCGTGTGGAAGCCGTCGCTGCAGGCGCCGCTGACCGCGATCGCCGTGCAGCAGATCTGCAACAAGGTGATGGCTGCGCACGACGTGCGCGGCGTGTTCAACCTCGTGATCGGCGCGAACGACACCGTCGCCGAAGCGATGATCGACGACGCACGACTGCCGCTGATCTCGTTCACCGGGTCGACCGAAGTCGGCCGCCACGTAGCGCAGCGCATCGCCGGGCGCCTCGGCCGCAGCATCCTTGAGCTGGGCGGCAACAACGCCATCATCGTCTCGGACGACGCCGAGCTCGACCTCGCCGTGCCCGCGATCGTGTTCGGCGCCGTTGGCACCGCCGGCCAGCGCTGCACCAGCACGCGCCGCATTTTCGTGCAGCGCAGCATCGCCGACGCGTTGTGCGAACGGCTCGTCCGCGCCTACGCCCAGGTGCGCATCGGCGACCCGCTGGCCGAAGGCACGCTCGTCGGCCCGCTCACCAACGCACGCGCAGTTGAGCGCATGCTGCAGGCGCTCGCACAGGCGCAGCAGGAAGGCGGCCGCGTGGTCGCCGGCGGACGCGCACGTCCGGACCTCGGGCCGAATTTCGTGGAGCCCACGATCATCCGCATGCCGGCGCAGACGCCCGTCGTGCAGCAGGAAACGTTCGCGCCGATCTTGTACGTCATGGAATACGACGCACTCGACGAAGCCGTCGCCATGCAGAACGCCGTGGCGCACGGCTTGTCGTCGGCCGTGTTCACGACCAGCCTGCGCACGTCGGAGACCTTCCTCAGCGCCGCCGGGTCAGACTGCGGCATCGCCAACGTCAACATCGGCACCAGCGGCGCCGAAATCGGCGGCGCGTTCGGCGGCGAAAAAGACACCGGCGGCGGCCGCGAAAGCGGCAGCGACGCGTGGAAGGGCTACATGCGCCGTCAGACCAACACGATCAATTACTCGCGTCACCTGCCGCTCGCGCAGGGGATCGTCTTTGGATGATCGACTGCTAATGTCCATTTGCGCATCCGGCTTCCCCCGACTACAACACTCCACACAATGAGCGCCACGATTCAAATTTCACTCGACGTCACCAGCATTGACGAAGCACTGACCATGGCCCACGCCGCGGTGCGCGCCGGAGTCGACTGGCTCGAAGCCGGCACGCCGCTGATCCTCGGCGAGGGCCTGCACGCCATCCGCGCGCTGCGCAAGGAATTCCCGAACCACCCGATCGTCGCCGACATCAAGGGCATGGACGGCGGCGGCCTCGAAGCGAAGATGATGTACGACGCCGGCGCAAACTTCGTCGTCGTCATGGGACAGGCGCACGACGCCACCATCATTTCAGCATGCGAAGCCGCCAGGAAATACGGCTTCAAGATCATGGTCGACGTAATGCTGTGCGCCGACAAGCCCGGCCGCGCGCGCCAGGCGCAGCAGATGGGCGCCGACTACATCGTCGTGCACACCGGCTATGACGAACGCCGCCTGGTCATTGGCGCGTCGCCGCTCGACGACCTCAAGCAGGTGCTCGACGCGGTCACGATCCCGGTGCAGGCCGTCGGCGGGTTGAGCGTCGAACAGGCGCTGCAGACGATCGACATGGGCGCGGAGATCGTGGTGTTCGGTTCGCCGCTCGTCGTGCAGAGCGACGCCTTTCAGGCCGCCTCCGGCGATTTCGAGGGCCTGCTCCGAGAAATCGTGACGCGGGTCAATGGATGAGCCGAGCTGCCCACATCGACGTCGAGGCGCTGATCAGGCGCCTCGACCTGCAGCCGCTGCCCGTCGAGGGCGGACTGTTCCGACAGACGTGGCGCGGGCCGGGAAATTCCGGCACCTGCATCTACGCGCTGCTCACCGACGAGCCCGATTCGTTCTCGGCGCTGCATCGCCTGCAGCACGACGAGATCTGGCACTTCTACCTCGGCGACCCGCTCGATCTGCTGCTGCTGCACGCAGACGGCAGCAGCGAACACGTCCACCTCGGCTCGAATATTCCTGGCGGCGAGCACTGCCAGTTCATCGTGCCGGCCGGTGCATGGATGGGCGCGAGAGTACTTCCCGGCGGACGATTTTCACTCGTCGGCTGCACGATGGCGCCCGGCTTCGACGCAGCGCAATTCGAGGCCGGTGAACGAAATTTGCTCAGCGCGGCGTACCCGCATGAGCGTGACGCGATCATCGCGCTCACGCGTCCCGGTGCGGAAGTGCAGAAGATGCCGGACGGGATCTAACCAGCGTTGACTATTCCCCACCATCGAATCACAATTCTTCCCATCATGGCAAAAACCAAAATCGGAATCATCGGCTGCGGCAACATCAGCCCGGTCTACTTCAAGGCGGCGCGCCGTATGCACGACCTCGAGCTCGTGGGCTGCGCCGACATGCTGCTCGAACGCGCACAGGCGCGCGCGACGGAATACGAAACACAGGCCTTCACCGTCGACGAAATGCTGGCGAACCCGGATGTGCAGATCATCGTCAATTTGACGATCCCCAAAGCACACGGCGAAGTCGGCCTGCGTGCGGTCAGCGCCGGCAAGAGCGTCTACAACGAGAAGCCGCTGGCGCTCAGCCGCGCCGAGGCGTCCGAGATGCTCGCGACCGCCGCGAAGAACGGCGTGCGCGTCGGCGGCGCACCGGACACATTTCTTGGTGCGGGAATCCAGACCTGCCGCAAGCTCATCGACGACGGCGTGATCGGTGAGCCGATCGCGGCGACCGCGTTCATGATGGGCCACGGTCACGAGAGCTGGCATCCCGACCCGGATTTCTATTACCAGCTCGGCGGCGGCCCGATGTTCGACATGGGCCCGTACTACCTGACTGCGCTCGTCAACCTGATCGGCCCGGTCCGCCGCGTGACCGGCTCGACGCGCATCACCTTCCCTGAGCGCACCATCACCAGCCGCCAGAAGTACGGTGAGAAGATCACAGTGCGCACGCCCACGCACGTCTCCGGCGTGCTCGACTTCGCCAACGGCGCGATCGGCAACATCATCACCAGCTTCGACGTTTGGAAGCACTCGCTGCCGCACATCGAAATCTACGGCACCGAAGGATCGATGCAGGTGCCGGATCCGAACGGTTTCGGTGGGCCGGTGAAGATCATGCGCCAGGGCTACAAAGATTTCGTCGAAGTGAACCTGACGCACGCGTACCCGGACAACTCACGCGGCCTCGGCGTCGCCGACATGGCCGTGGCGATTCGCGAAGGGCGCGCGCACCGGGCATCCGGCGAACTGGCGAATCACGTGCTCGACATCATGCATGCGATACACGATGCCTCGAACAGCGGCAGCCACGCGCTGCTGGCGACCACGTGCGAGCGCCCGGCGCCGATGCACGCCGCACTCGCAGATGGGGAGATCAAGTGACATGGCGAACAAAATCAAAGTAGGCATCATCGGCTGCGGCAACATCAGCCCGGTCTATTTCAAGGCGACGCAGCGCATGGACGTGCTCGAGCTCGTCGGCTGCGCGGACATGGTGTTCGAACGAGCGCATGCGCGCGCGAAAGAGTACGGCACGCAGGCATTCACTGTGGACGAGATGCTCGCGCATCCCGACGTGCAGATCATCATCAATCTGACGATCCCGGCGGCGCACGGCGAGATCGGCCTGCGCGCGGTGCGCGCCGGCAAGAGCGTCTACAACGAAAAGCCGCTGGCGGCGACGCGCGAACAGGCGCGCGAGCTGCTCGACGAAGCGACCAAGCGCGGCGTGCTGGTCGGCGGAGCGCCGGACACGTTCCTGGGGGCGGGTCTGCAGACGTGCCGCAAGCTGATCGACGACGGCATCATCGGCAAGCCGATTCATGCGAACGCGTGGTTCATCGGCGGCGGCCCGGAGCCGTGGCATCCCGACCCCGAGTTTTTCTACGCGCCCGGCGGCGGCCCGATGTTCGACATGGGCCCCTACTACGTGACCGCGCTGGTAACGCTGCTCGGCGCAGCCAAACGCGTCAGCGGCGCGACGGCGGCGGCCTACGCCGAGCGCACCATCGGCAGCGGCGCGAAGAAGGGCAACAAAATCACCGTCCAAATTCCCACGCACGTGACAGGCGTGATCGACTTCGAGGACGGCGCGGTCGGCACACTCGTGGCCAGCTTCGACGCCGGCGCCGGCGACCTCGGCATCACGATTTACGGGACAGAAGGCACCATGTTCGTGCCCGATCCGAACACGTTCGGCGGGCCGGTGAAGGTCAAGCGCAAGAGTTTCAAGGATTTCGCCGAAGCCAATCTGACGCACTCGTATGCCGATCAGTCGCGCGGCCTCGGCGTGGCGGATATGGCCTATGCGCTGCAGAGCGGACGTGCCCATCGCGCGAGCGGCGCGCTGGCGTATCACGTGCTCGACGTGATGCACGCCATCCACGACGCGTCGCGCGACGGCCGCCACATCACCATGACGAGCGGCATCGCCCGCCCCGCCCCGCTGCCGACCGGCCTGCGCGACGGGCTGTTGGATGAGTAGTGGAAGTGATAGTGGATAGTAGATAGTGAAGCCTGAATCGACGCACGATCACGATCACTATCACTATCACTATCCACTATCGACTTAGCCCCCAATGCCGACCTACCTCACGCAAATCGCCCCACAGCGCAGCACGCAGTACGGCGCGCTTGCCGAGCATCTGGCGCCGATCGAGCTTGCGCTCAGCCCATTCGCAGAGCGCACGAGCGCGAGCGAGCTCGTCACGCTCGGCGGGCAGCGCTACCTGCGCGTGACGGCCGACGCTGCGATCGATGAACTTGTGCGCGGGCACGCCGGGCGGCTGGCGGCGACGCGCGCGTGGTTCGAGAGCCGCGACGAGGTCGGCGGCGAGGCGGGCCCGTGGCTGCGCCCGCTGGAGGTCGACGCGGCGAGTGCGTGGCCGGAAGAGCTGGTCAGCGCGCGGCGCTACAAGGGCAAGACCAACGAACTGTTCACGCGCTTTCTGTGCAACGTCGCCCGCCACAGGTCTGCCTATGCGAATACGGCGTGGGGCGAACTGCGCCTGCTCGACCCGCTCGCCGGCGGCGGCACAACGCTGTTCACTGCACTCAGCCTCGGCGCCGACGCGTTCGGCGTCGAGAAGTCGCTCGAAGACGTGCAGGGAACAGCGGCGTTCTTCCGCCAGTTCTGCCGCGAGGCCGACATCGACTGCGACGAGCGCGAAGAACGGATGAAGGGCATCGGACGCCGCTGGCGCTTCACCCGCGGCGCGCAGACGCTCGTCGCCGCCGCCGGCGACGCCGCCGACGCCGCGAAGCTGCTCAACGGCATGAAGCGGCCGCATCTGATCGTCACCGACCTGCCCTACGGCGTGCAGCACAACGGCCCGCTGCTCGAGCTGCTGGCGTCGGCGCTGCCGGCGTGGGAAGCGTGGCTCGAACCCGGCGGCGCGATCGCGTTTTCGTGGGACGCCACGCGCTTCTCGCGCGAACAGATGATCGCCCACGTCGAGCGCTGCTGCGGGCTGCGCGTGCGCCGGGGCGAGCCGTACGACGCCATGGCGCACGCGGTCGACCGGGTGATCAAGAAGCGGGATGTGGTGGTGCTGGGGTGAGGGATGTTGAAAATCCCCTCACCTATACTCTCGTTCACGAATGAATATCTTCGATTTTCGTGACGGCATCATCGGCGATTACAGCGCCTATATTTCGAGCTTCATCGAGATCCGAGATGAGCGCATCCGCAAATTCGTCCACGACAAGCTCGATGAGGAGACGCTGTGGCCGAAGCCACTATTGCAGCTGAATCCGAGCTATGAACCCGGTGAATCGATTCCGCAGATGATCGCCGCCGGCCTGCTGCATCCTGAGTGCGAGAACATATTTCGGCGTGGCAAGGATCCGCAAAAACTCGGGTCGCTGCTGCAGCTGCATCGTCATCAGTCGGATGCGCTGCGCGTCGCACAAAAGGGCCACAACTATGTCCTGACGACCGGAACCGGATCGGGCAAGAGCCTCGCCTATATCGTTCCGATCGTCGATCACGTGCTCCGCAACGGCCGCGGCCACGGGCTGCAGGCGATCATCGTGTACCCAATGAACGCGCTCGCCAACAGCCAGCTCGGCGAGCTGTCCAAGTATCTCGAGGCAGGATACGCGCCCGGAGCTTCGCCCGTCACCTTCGCACGCTATACCGGTCAGGAGAGCGACGAAGAGCGCAAGCGCATCCAGGCTAATTTGCCCGACATCCTTCTGACGAACTACGTCATGCTCGAACTGCTCCTCACGCGCGAGGAAGACAAGCCACTGATCAATGCCGCACGCGGGCTGCGTTTTCTCGTCCTCGACGAACTGCACACCTACCGCGGCAGACAGGGCGCCGACGTCGCCATGCTTGTGCGCCGCGCTCGCGAACGCTTCGAAGAGAAGAGCCGACCGCTGCAGGTCGTTGGAACTTCGGCCACGCTCGCCTCCGCAGGCACCTTCGCAGAGCAGAAGGTCGAAGTGGCGCGCGTTGCGTCGCTGCTGTTCGGCGCGCCGGTTTTACCGGAGCACGTCATCGGTGAAACGCTGAAGCGCACGACTCCCGAGATCGACTTCTCCAGGCCGGCGCAACTTGCGGCGCTCGCCGCACGCGTGCGCTCGGACGCGCCGTTCCCCACGCACATCGACGATTTCATGCGCGATCCGCTCGCCTCCTGGATCGAGTCGAACTTCGGCATCGAATGGCGCGCGGATGAACTTCGCTTCACTCGAGCGATCCCGCGCTCGATTCCCGAGGCCGCACGCGACCTGGCATCGCTGACGGGCTGCGAAGAAAGCCTCTGCGCACAGTCGATCCGCACATGCCTGTTGGCGGGAACCGAAGTGACCACGCCGTCCGACGCGCGCAGTCCCTTCGCGTTCCGCCTACATCAATTCATCAGCCGCGGCGACACGGTCTACTCCACGCTCGAAGCCCCCGATGTGCGGCCGCTCACACTGAACGGCCAGCGCATTCTGGCGGGCGTCGAAGGAGATCGTGTGCTGCTGCCAATGGCGTTCTGCCGCGAATGCGGGCACGAGTTTTTCACCGTGCACAAAGAAAAGCAGCCCTACGATGCTGCAAGCGCACTCCTGAGACCACGAACGCTCAGCGATCGCGGAGGTGGGGATAGTGACGGATTTCTCTACGCAGATGCAGAGCGTCCCTGGCCGGACGACGAGCAGGCGCTGCTCGAGCGAATCCCGGCGGACTGGATCGAATCGGGTCCAAAAGGCATGCGCGTAGCCCGCAACTATCGCGGCCTGCTTCCGCAGCCGGTGAACCCGACACTGGACGGCGTCATCACCGCGTCGGATGGGCGACGTTCCACGTGGTGGTTTTTGCCCGCTCCGTTCCGGTTCTGCCCGCACTGCGGCGTCGAATACTCAGCCTTCGCAAGGAAGGATTTCGGCAAACTCGCCCTCCTCACCTCCGAAGGCCGCAGCACGGCGACCACAGTGCTCAGCATCGCCGCAGTGCAGCGCCTGCGCACCAGCGACCTCGCCGAGTCAGCGCGCAAACTGCTCAGCTTCACCGACAATCGCCAGGACGCCTCCCTCCAGGCCGGGCATTTCAACGACTACGTCGAAATCGGACTGCTGCGCGGCGCACTCTGCCGCGCCGTAGCTGAGGCGGGCGAAGGCGGCCTGACCCATGATCAGGTCTCCGCAGCCGTCTTCAACGCGCTGAATCTGCCGTTCGAGCTGTACGCACGAGATGCCTCGCAGAAGTTCGGCGCGCGCCGTGAAGTGGAGGCAGCGCTGCGTGAGGTGATCGCCTATCGTCTCTATCGTGACCTGCAGCGCGGCTGGCGCGTCACCGCTCCCAATCTCGAGCAGTGTGGCCTGCTTCACATCGAGTATCGATTCCTCGACGAGCTTTGCGCCGACGAAGAAACATGGCGCGGCCGTCACCCATTGCTTGCAGATGCATCGCCTGCAGTTCGCGAAAAAATCGCGACGGTTCTCCTCGACCACATGCGACGCCGGCTTGCCATTCGGGTCGATGTGTTCGACCCCGCTCATCAGGAGAAGCTGAGCCTCAACGCCAGCCAGCGCCTGCGCCTGCCATGGTCCATCGATCCGGACGAGAAGCTTGAGCACGCGGCACTGCTGGTCACCACAGCCGCAACCGGCAAATCACTGCGCGGCGTGCAGACGTTTTCTGCAGGCCCGCGCAGCGCATTCGGGCGCTACCTGCGACGACCCAGCACATTCGATCGGCGCGATACGCTCAAAAGCAGCGAGGTCGAACAGATCGTCGACGATCTCCTCTCGACGCTGCAACTTGCTGGGCTGACCGAGCGCGACGAAGCCACGAAGGGTTGGCGCATCCCAGCGGCACAAATGCTCTGGCGTTCGGGCGATGGGACGCAGCCCCGCCGGGATCCCCTCGCCACCCCGCAAGCCGGCGGGCTTCCCCCGCGCGTCAACAAATTTTTCGTCGACTATTACCAACGGCGCGCGCTTCAGACCCACGCGCTCCAAGCCCGCGAGCACACCGCACAGGTTCCCGCAGCCGAACGCATGCGCCGTGAGGACGAATTTCGCAAGGGAACACTGCCCGTGCTGTATTGCTCCCCGACGATGGAGCTTGGCGTCGACATCGCCGACCTCAACGTGGTGAACATGCGCAACATGCCCCCTACCCCGGCGAACTACGCGCAGCGCTCCGGTCGAGCGGGACGCAGCGGACAACCCGCCCTGGTCTTCACATACTGTGCAACGGGCAATGCGCATGATCAATATTTCTTTCGCAGGCCCAAGCGCATGGTCGCCGGAAGCGTCGCGCCCCCGCGCCTCGATCTGGCCAACGAAGAGCTCATCCGCGCCCACATCCACGCGATCTGGCTGGCTGAAACCGGCCTGAGCCTCGGCAGCACGCTGAGGGACCTGCTCGATCTCACGAGCCCGGACCTCAAGCTCGATCTACATCCGCGAGTGCGGGAGGCGATCGAAGATCCCGACGCCCGGCGCAGGGCCTTCGCCCATGCGCGGGAAGTGCTGCGCGGGGATATGAATCTCCTGCGAGCCGCCGACTGGTTCGACGACGACTGGATCGCCCGCTGCCTCCAACAGGCCCCCACGGCGTTCGACCGCACCTGCGATCGCTGGCGCGAGCTCTTCCGTGCCGCCAAAACCCAGTATGAGGCGCAGGGCATTCGAGCCATCTCACAGGCACTGAACAAGCGCGAGCAGGACATCGCCGCACACGCCGCACGCCAGGCGCGCGCGCAGATCACGCTGCTGACCGAGCCGAGCGCCGCAGCTCAGTCAGATTTCTACTCGTACCGCTACTTCGCCAGCGAAGGCTTCCTGCCCGGCTACAGCTTCCCGCGTCTGCCCGTGTCTGCGTTCATCCCGGCGCACGGCGGCGCGCGCGACGAGTACGTTTCGCGCCCGCGATTTCTCGCCATCACCGAATTCGGACCACAAGCGATCGTCTATCACGAAGGCTCGCGCTACAAGATCAACCGCGCACTCCTGCCGGTCGACCCGCAGCGGCACGACGACATGCGGCTGCCGACCGAAACCATCAAGCGTTGTCCGCAGTGCGCGTATCTGAACAAGGACAGCGATGACCAATGCCGGCAGTGCAACGCCGAAATCAAGGGCAAACTGACGTCCCTGCTCCGGATGCACAACGTCGAAGCACGGCGCCACGACCGCATCAATTCGGATGAAGAAGAACGCACGCGCATGGGCTACGAGCTGCAGACGGCGCTGCGCTTCGCCGAAGGGCCGCAAGGTCCGCGCGTCATCCGCGCCGAGGCGCGGGATGCACAGGGCGATTTTCTTGCACGCCTCGAGTACGCCCCCACCGCTGAGGTCTGGAGCATCAATATGGGCTGGCGCAGGCGCGGACCCGATGCCCAGTCCGGCTTCGTCATCGACGTTCAGACAGGGAACTGGCAGAGCAACAAGGCAGAGGTTGACGATGGCGACGGCGACGGCAATTCCGACGAGGCCGCATTCGACAAGCGGCGCACAGAACGGGTCATCCCCTACGTCGACGACCGCCGGAACTGCCTGATCTTCGAGATGAAGTCCCCGCACGGCACGGCCTTGACCACCGTCGAGTCAGCGTCGCTGCAGGCGGCGCTGAAGCACGCCGTCCAGGTGTACTTTCAGCTCGAGGACATCGAGGTCAAGGCGGAACCGCTGCCCGACCGCGACCATCCCACCCAGATTCTGTTCATCGAGTCCACCGAAGGCGGCGCGGGCGTGCTGAGACGGCTCGTCTATGAGCAGGGTGCGCTTGCTGAAGTGGCGCGTGAAGCTCTGCGCATCTGCCACTTCGACCCGCATGGCGGAGAGGACCTCGGCGGCGCCTCCGAGCCGTGCACAGCCGCGTGCTATGACTGCCTGATGAGCTACGGAAACCAGGGCGACCATCACCTGCTCGATCGGCGCGCGGTGCGTGATCTGCTGATGGCCGCGGCAGGCGCCACGGTGACGATCACACAGGAACCATCGACGCAGTGGGCCATGTCTGCTGTGAGCCCGGAGGCAGATCAGAGTGTGCAGGAGACGCCTCTGAATCGGCTTCTGCGGCTCAGTGGATCCGATTTGGAGCGGCGCTGGCTGCGCTGGCTCGACTCCAATGGGCTGCGGCTCCCCACTGCCGCACAGAAGCTCGTCGAGCCGTGCCGCACCCGGCCGGATTTCGAATATGAGCACGATCAGGCCGTGATCTATATCGACGGGCCGGTCCACGAATATCCGGAGCGCGCCGAACGAGACGTGCAGCAGCGCACATGTATGGAAGACCTCGGCTATACCGTGATCGTCTTCAGCCATGACGACGACTGGACACAAGTCATCAGCAAGTTCAAGCGGGTGTTCGGGGGCAGCAATGGAATGACGAAATCCGTAACTACTCAGGCCTACATCCGTATTTCCCGCGAAACGCGCTATTCCTTCCCCCGAAGGGGGAAGGAATAGCGCGTTTCGAGTTGGAAAATGGATGGCCTGAGTAGTTACCAAAATCCGAGTAGAGTCCATGTTTGTAACGACGCCAGCTTACTGACCACAGATCCACGGCCGCACACAACTCAGACTGATCAGCATGAAACATTCCATCGGTTCCCTCGTCCACGCTCGCGGGCGTGAGTTCGTAGTGCAGCCGGGGTCGGCCCCGGATTTTCTGCTCCTGCGCCCCCTCGGAGGCGGTGATGACGAAACCATCGGCCTGCACACCGCGTTGGACAAGGTGGCGCCCGCCACATTCGCCCTGCCAGATCCAGACGTCGTCGGCGACTACGCCTCCTGCCGGCTGCTGCGCGACGCCACGCTCCTGCGGGTGCGCAACGGCGCAGGACCCTTCCGCTCTTTCGCCCGCATCGCGGTGGAGCCGCGCCCCTACCAGCTGGCTCCCCTGCTGATGGCGCTCAAACTCAACACAGTGCGGCTCCTGATCGCCGACGACGTCGGCGTCGGCAAGACGATCGAGGCCGGCCTCATCGCCCGCGAGCTGCTCGACCGGCGCGAGATCAGCCGCATGGCCGTCCTGTGTCCTCCTCAGCTCGCTGAACAGTGGCAGGCCGAGCTGTCCGAAAAATTCCACATCGAGGCCGAGCTCGTGCTTTCGGCGACGGCAAGCCGCCTGGAACGCGACCTCGGACCCAGCGAATCGCTCTTCGACCGAAACCCGTTCGTCGTGGTATCCATGGATTTCATCAAGAGCGATCGGCGGCGTGCGGATTTTCTGCGCGCATGCCCCGAATTCGTCATCGTCGACGAAGCGCATACCTGCGCCAGCCGCGCCGGCGCCGGTCGCAGCGGACATCAGCGCCATGCACTGCTCCAAGGCCTCGCAGCCCGGGCCGACCGGCACATGATCCTCTGCACCGCCACCCCGCACAGCGGCGATGAAGGGGCTTTCCGGTCGCTGCTCGCCCTGCTTGATCCTGAGCTGGCGGATCTGCCCGACGATCTGGCAGGGTTCGACAAACGCTCCATCCAGGAGCGCCTTGCGCGTCACTTTATCCAGCGGAAACGCAGCGACCTGGTGCATTACCTGCAGACGGATACGGCTTTCCCAACGCGCCTGGAAACCGAACAGACCTACAAACTCGATCGTGACTATCGCAGCTTTTTCGACGACGTGGTGCAATACGCATCCGAACTCGTCCGATCAGTCGATGCCGAGTCGACCACCGCGCGCATCCGCTGGTGGTCGGCGCTGGCGCTGCTGCGCGCCATCGGCTCCAGCCCAGCCGCTGCCGCAGCGACGCTCCGCAATCGCGCAGCCGCCGCCGCAGCACAAACGGCTGCGGAAGCAGATGCGCTGGGCGGTCGCACCGTGCTGGACTGGCTCGACGAGGATGCGGCCGAAGATATCGACGTGACGCCCGGCGCAGAGGTAACCGACGGGGACGCGGTGGCGCTGCGCGCACTGGCACGGCGAGCCGACGCGCTGTGCGGCCCCAAAACTGACGCCAAACTGCGCGACGCCATCGCCATCGTCCGCTCGCTCCTCAACAAAGGACACAGCCCGATCGTGTTCTGCCGCTTCCAACACACAGCCGAATACGTCGCGGCGGCGCTGCGTGCGGAACTGCGGGGCGCCCACGTCGTCGCGGTGACGGGTCAGCTTGCACCAGCAGAACGTGAGGCGCGCGTGGCGCAAATGGCGCGCGAAGAACGCCACGTGCTGGTCGCCACAGACTGCCTGAGCGAGGGCATCAACCTGCAGCATGCCTTCGACGCCGTTCTTCATTACGATCTGGCGTGGAACCCCACCCGCCATGAACAACGTGAAGGCCGTGTCGACCGCTATGGACAGCCTTCCCCACAGGTGCACACCCTCACCCTCTACGGATCCGACAATCCGATCGATGGCTTCGTGCTGCACGTGCTGATTCGCAAGCACAAGGCCATCCGCAGCACGCTCGGCGTTTCCGTCAACGTGCCCGTACAGGGCGATGCGCTGATCGAAGCGCTGTTAGAAGGGATGCTGCTCTCTGGCGGATCTGCACGAACACTCCAGAGTGGTCAGATGGTCCTCGACGGGCTGGAGGAATTTCTCGCGCCGAAGCGTGCGAACTACGAGCAGGCGCTCGATACGGCTGCGCAGCGCACCGAACGCGTGCGCAGCCGCTTCGCCCAGGGGCGCTTGAATGTCGAAGACGTCGCACGCGAGATGCAGGCTGCACGTTCAGCCGTCGGCGGAGCCGCCGACGTGCGCGACTTCCTGCTGCGCGCGACGCAAGCGCTCGGCGGATCCGGCCGCGATGACGGGCCAGCCCTTTCGCTCAACCTCAGCGAATCGCCGCTCATGGATCTCGTGCGCGTCGACGGCGGCCTCGGCGACGCCGTTGCAGCCGAGATCGGGCTGGCCGGCCTCGTGCGCAACGGCGTGCTGCGCGCCCGATTCGAGCTGCCGATTAGGGACGCGGAAGCCTACCTGCCGCGCACGCACCCCTTCGTCGAGGCCGCGGCCGGCATGCTCTTCGAAGGGGCCATGGGCGGCGACCTGAACACCGTGCGCCGCGCCGGCGCGATTCGCACCAACGCGGTTGGCAAGCGCACCACGCTGCTGTTGCTGCGACTCCGCCATCACGTTCACGTCGGCCGCGGCGAACCACTGCTCGCCGAGGAAATCGCCACGGCCGCGTTCGCCGGCGCGCCCGATCAGGCCGAGTGGCTGCAAGACGAAGCCGCCGCCGCCCTGCTCGATGCGCGCCCCAGCGCCAACATCGCGCCGGAACAGGCGAGTGAATTCGTCCGCCGCGTGGTCGACGGATACGCTCATCTCCAGGAGTATCTCGAAGCCCTCGCCCACACCCGGGCCAATGCCGTCGCCACAGCGCATGGCCGGGTCCAGGCCGCCACCCGCCGCATTACCGCCACGCCGCAGCTGCCGATCGACGTGCTGGGCATCTACGTGCTCCTTCCCACACCGCCAGGGGGACGCCAGTGACCGCGATAGCCGCACTCGCTTCTACGTCGGCATCCGCCTCACACAACGTGCAGCGCAGCGCAGTTTCGCGGCGAACCACGCTTCGTTGCGGCGCGTCGTAGCCACGGCCGCCCTTTCAGCGCCAGGCCCTGGCTGAATCGAAGTACGCACCTTCAACACCCGATCGATCTTGTCCGGCGCCGCACGATGCCGCGCCGCATGTCCCGCCTTCTGTCCTGGTTTCTTCGGCTCCTCTTTCGGCTCCTCTTTCGGCTCCCATCGCAAAAATAGCTTCGCCTGTCGTTTGCCACCTCGCGTCAGCTCTTCCACCTTTTCTTTGAGCGTCCGATTGTCGGCTTCCAGCCGATCGATGCGCCGCTGCACCTCTTCCAGCTTCACTCTTTCGCCAGCCCTCTGTCAGCTGCTCGATTTCGGCCCATGCAGTTGCATACCGGGCAAACGTAACTACTCATGCCGGCCAATTTTCCAACGTGAAACACGCGATTCCTTCCCCACTCGGGGAAAGGAATAACGTGTTTTGCGAGAAATACTGATTTGGGCCCGAGTAGTTACGGGTAAACAGATATTGGCGAAAACACTCGAAGTAATAGATACTGAAAAACAACGTGACGATAAATAAGAGATATTTCGAGACGGCGCGGTTCACCGGCGTTTTCCTGACTGTAATGCTGGCGGCAACGCCGCTGGCGCAGCCAGCCGCTGCGGCGCAGCCGAACCGGCAGCCGGCGGGCAGCCGCATTTCCAAGCAGCACGTGGCGGCCAGCCTGACGCAGAGGGCGGCCGAGGGTGCGCCAGCGACTGAGCCATCGGCACCCCTGCTTGACTCGAATCGACCTGCTCACACTGCGGCCACGATTGGACAGCAGGCATATCTGAAGGCATCGAATGCGGAGGAAAGCGACTTTTTTGGCTCTTCAGTAGCCATCGACGGCGACACGATGGTGGTGGGTGCATATTGGGAGGACGGCAGCATCACTTCGACGGTGGGTTCGCCGAACAATCTGAACAACGCGGCATATGCGGCCGGCGCGGCATATGTGTATACGCGCAGCGTGGCCGGGACGTGGACGCAGGTGGCATATCTGAAGGCGTCGAATGCCGAGGCGAGCGACTTTTTCGGCTTGTCAGTGGCCCTCTCCGGCGAC
>CAXNFZ010000020.1:0-19505 GCA_964201495.1 Chloroflexota bacterium
GGGGGCGGGCGATGGCGTGTTTCGCGGATATCAATTGGGCTTTGCGCACTCCCGAGATCGACGGGGCATTCGACCTCTCCCCTATAATCTCCAAATTCTTCTCATGTTCAAAAATATCATTACCAAGATCATCGGCAGCGACAGCGACAAGGCGCTCGCGCGACTCGCTCCGATGGTAGAAAAATGTGCGCGCCTGGAACCCGAGATGCAAGCGCTTTCCGACGACGCACTCAGCGCAAAAACCGCCGAATTCAAAAAGCGCGTTGCTGAAGGCGAATCGCTTGACTCGCTCATGGCAGAAGCGTTCGCCGCAGTGCGCGAAGCCAGCCGCCGCATCAACGGCATGCGCCACTACGACGTGCAGCTCGTCGGCGGTGCACTGCTGCACCAGGGCAAGATCGCTGAAATGCGCACCGGTGAAGGCAAGACGCTTGTCGCCACCGCGCCGCTGTATCTCAACGCGCTCACCAGCAAGGGCGTGCACCTCGTCACGCAAAACGATTACCTCGCCAAACGCGACGCACAATGGATGGGCCGCGTCTATCATTTCCTCGGCCTGCGCACCGCAGTGATCCAAAGCGCCGGCAACGGCCGCGTCGACGACTCGACCTACGAGTTCGACCCGGCCTACCAGAGCCGCGACGACCGCTATCTCTATCTGCGGCCGATCTCGCGCGGCGAGGCATATGCCTGCGACGTCACCTACGGCACCAGCAGCGAATTCGGTTTCGACTATCTGCGCGACAACATGAATCAGGACCTCGCCGAATGCGTCCAACGCGTCGACTCGGACGGCCTGCCAGTCCTGAACTTCGCCATCATCGACGAAGTCGACAACCTGCTCATCGACGAAGCACGCACGCCGCTTATCATCAGCGGCCCGGCGGACGAACCGTCGAAGCTCTACACGCAGTTCGCCCAGCTCGTGCGCAAGTTCGAGCCGAGCCAGAAAAACGACTTCAAGGAACCCGACGGCGACTACATTGTCGAGGTGCGCAACCGCAACGTCACGCTCACCGAACAGGGCATCAACCGCATCGAAAAGATGCTCGGCATCGACAACCTCTACGCACCCGAGAATGCGGACATGACGCCTTATCTCGACAACGCACTGCGTGCGCACGTCATCTACGAACGCGACCGCGACTATGTGATCGAGAACGGAGAAATCGTCATCGTCGACGAATTCACAGGCCGACTCATGTTCGGCCGCCGTTTCAGCGAAGGCCTGCATCAGGCCATCGAAGCGAAGGAAGGCGTCAAGGTACAACGCGAAAGCTTTACCTACGCCACGATCACGATTCAGAACTTCTTCCGCATGTACGACAAGCTGTCCGGCATGACCGGCACGGCCATGACCGAAAGCGAAGAGTTCTTCAAGATCTACAACCTTGAGGTCGTGCCGCTGCCGACCAACGTCGAATATCAGGCCAGTCAGAAGAAACTCGTCGAAAAGAAGGAAGCGTTCACCGACGGGACGCCAGTGACGGTGTTCGTCGATCCGCAGAGCGGGCGCCGCTACCACCGCCGCCTCGACTACGCTGACCTGGTCTACAAATCGGTTGACGCTAAATTCCACGCCGTCGTCGATGAGATCGTCAAAGTCAACGCCGAAGGCCGCCCGATTCTGGTCGGCACGATCGCCATCGAGACGAGCGAACGGCTGAGCCAGGCGCTCAAGCGCAAAGGCATCCGGCACGAAATTCTCAACGCACGCCCGGAGAACGTCACCCGTGAAGCCGAAATCGTGGCGCAGGCGGGCCGCCTCGGCTCGGTGACGATCGCGACGAACATGGCCGGCCGCGGCGTCGACATCCTGCTCGGCGGCAACCCGGAGGGCATGGCCCGCGAACGCCTGCGCAAGGCCGGCGCAGATCTGACGCTCATTCCTCGCGAAGAGTTTCAGGCAGCCGTCGCCGAAGCCGAAATCGAGTGCAGCGCTGAGAAAAAGAAAGTACTCGAACTGGGCGGACTGCACGTCATCGGCACCGAACGCCATGAGGCGCGCCGCATCGACAACCAGCTGCGCGGACGCTGCTCGCGCCAGGGCGATCCAGGAAGCGCACGCTTCTATGTCTCTCTCGACGACGAGCTGATGCGCCGCTTCGGCGGCGAGCGCGTCAAAAACCTGATGGAGCGCATGAACATGGAGGAGGACGTGCCGCTCGAGTACGGCATCCTCTCGAAGAGCATCGAACAGGCGCAGGAAAAAGTCGAAGGCTACAACTTCGACGTGCGCAAGCATGTGATTCAGTACGACGATGTCATCAATAAGCAGCGCGAGGTGATCTACGCGCAGCGCCGCAAGATCCTCGAACAGATCGATCTGCGCGACATCGTCATCGACATGGTCGAATCCGAAATCGAGTCGCTCGTGAAAGAGCACACGATCGGCGACCTGCCCGAGAACTGGGACCTGCACGGCCTGCTCAACGAAATCCGCGCAATCGTTCCCATGCCGCGCGATTTCGACGTCAAGGTCTGGGAACGCGGCACGCGCGACGAAATCACCGAGTCGCTCGTCGAAACCGCCGAGGAACGCTACAACTCCGGGCTGAGCGAATTCGCCAAGCTCGTGCAGACGCAGATGGCGCTCTCCGGCACAACCCTCGAACAGATGCGCTATGCGCAGCGCGATCCGCTGCAGCGCGGCATCTACGCCTGGGCGAAGAAGCACCTCGGTGAAGCCATCATCGCGCAAATCGAGCAGACGTCGATCGCCGCTTTCACCGAGCAACAACGCGCCGGCCTGGACAAGGCATTCCTCGACGGCGTGCGGCTTTTCCGCGATCGCCAGATCACCATCCAGATCGTCGATCAACTGTGGGTCAAACACCTGACCGACCTGGACGAGCTGCGCGAGGGCATCGGCCTGCGCGCCTACGCCCAGCGCGATCCGCTGGTGGCCTACCGCACCGAAGCCAGCATCATCTACGCAGATCTGCTCGACAACATCAAACATCAGGTGGCGAACCGCGTCTTCAACGTGCAATTCGGCGTAGGCGGCCCGCCGCAGAATCAGCGCCGTGCGGCGCCGCCGCCGCAGTCTGCGTCTACCCCGGCCAACCGTTCCCAGGTCGACCGGGCAATCGACCGCGCCACCATGCGCGCATCCGGCGGCGGCAGCGCCGCCCCTGTCACCAAACCGAGGCCAGTCCAGAGCGCCAAGATCGGTCGCAACGATGTGTGCCCGTTCTGCTCCAGCGGCAAAAAAGTCAAGGGCTGCGACTGCCAGGGCGCACGCCAGTGGCGTGGAGAGATTTAGGAAAGTACGTGCTCCAGGTTAACCACTCCCCCTTCCCTCTCCGTCTCCTCAGCGACGGCATCACCTGGGGTGACGGCGCCGGCCCGTTCGGGCTGGTGCCGCGCCCCAAATGGAGCAAGCTGCTCCCGCCCGATGACCAGAACCGCGTCCCGATGCAGCTCTGGTCGCCGCTGATCGAAGTCGATGGCCTGCGCATCCTCGTCGACTGCGGCGCCGGCGACAAGGATATGTCCGTCTTTGCCACGCAGTACGATCTGCGCCGCCCGGAAGGCACGCTGCTCGACGACCTGGCGCGCACCGGCCTCAGTCCGGCCGACATCGATCTGGTGGTGCTCACCCATCTGCACGGCGATCACAGCGGCTGGGCCACGCGCCGCGCCGGTGACGCGATCGTGCCGACGTTCCCAAACGCGCGCTACGTCGTGCAGCGTCAGGAATTTCACGACGCCACGCATCCCAACGAGCGCACCCGCAACACATACTTTCCGGACAACTTCATCCCGTTGAACGAAGCCGGTGTGCTCACACTGCTCGACGGCGCCACGCAAATCACCCCCTCTCTGCGCGTCGTCCCGACGCCGGGGCATTGCCTCGGCCACCAGTCCGTCATCGTCGAAGTTCCTGGCCACGCACCCTACATGCACACCGGCGACCTTGCGCTCTACGCCATTCATTTCGCTCGCCTTGCATGGGTGACTGCCTACGACGTGTTCCCGATCACCACCATCGACTCAAAGCGCGAACAGCAGACATGGGCGCTGGAGCATGATGCGCTGCTCACGTTCTCCCATGACACACAGATGCCCGTCGGACGACTCGTGCGCACCGATCGCGGATTCATGGACGTGCAGAGGGTCGAATGAACGGCCGCGCGAGATGGTTGCTGCTCGTCGTCACAGCTCTGCTGCTGTCCAGCTGCGCAGTCAACACACGGCGCACACTCGTGTTCTGGCACACGCTCACAGGCGCCCGTGAACGTGCACTGCTCGATCTTGTCGATCAATGGAACACCGATTCGTCACATGCCGTCGTCATCGTGCCGCAGCGCAGCACATCGCGTGCACAGCACGCGGCGCTCCTCGACGGTGCCAAGCCCGATATCGCGCTCGTATCTCCGGCACAGGCCGAGTCATACACACAGATCGGAATGCTGCGTCCCCTCGACGACTTCGCGCAGGGCAAATATGGTTTCAGTGCGACTGACTATCTCGACCTGTACCCATTCGTGTTCGCTGCCGGCCGCACCTCCACAGGCGAATTGATCGGCCTTCCGCTTGGCGGAGACGTGCGCCTGATGCTCTTCGACGCAGACTGGCTGGCCGAACGCCAGCTCGAGGCGCCGTCCGATCGGCAGAGCCTGCGGCGACTGTGCGAGCTGTCCGCGGCGACAGGCGCGTGTTTCGCCGCTCGTCTCGATGCCGTGCTCGTGCAGGAATGGCTGCAGGCAAACGGAGCACCTCTGCTGGATCTCAATCAGAAGCCGCTGCTGGACTCCGCTCGATCAGTTGCCCTGCTGTCGGAGCTGGTCGAATCCACCCGCAACGGAGTCGCACTTGCCGCGGTATCCGATTCGCAGGTGAGCAACGAGTTCGCCTCCGGCCGCGTCGTCTTCGCCTTCGAATGGACCAGCAGCCTGCGAGAAGTGGACCGATTCGTCACCGCCGGCGCCGGCCACAAATGGGGCGTGGCTTCGATCCCCAGCACGGACGGCGCACCCGCCTCGCTCCTGCGCGCTCCCCTGCTCGTCATTCCGCGCACTCGTGATGCCGATGAAACGCAGGCATGGCTCTTCGTGCGCTGGATGCTGGACACCGCACAGACCGCACGCTGGGCCGCCGCGACAGACGAGTTTCCCGCCCGACTATCCGCCATTACCATGCTGGATCCAGCTCGCATGCCGAAAAATTACACTGTCGCACTGCAGCACATCGGCGGCGCCGCACGCGTCGAGCCCCTGCTTCCATCCTGGACGTGCGTCGTGGACGGCCTCAATCAGACGGCGCTGCTGCTGCTGAATACGCAGTCGATCACCGACACGCTCACCGCCGGACAGCTGCAGATGTCCGAGCATCTGAGCGCTCCCTGCGCGCTGCGCTGATCGCTTCATTAAATCTGATTCATCGCTTGCGCCTTCGCCCGATTTCGTCGAAAATACAGGAATGAACTTTGTAGTTTTTGCCGGAGGCGTGGGCGGCGCGAAACTTTCTCACGGCATGGCCCGCAGTGTGGGCGCTGAACTGCTGACCGTGATCGTCAACACCGCCGACGATCTTGAAATGCACGGCCTGCACGTTTCGCCGGATCTCGATACGGTCATGTACACGCTCGGCGGAATCGCAAATCCAGAGACGGGCTGGGGCATCGTCGGCGACACTTTCGGCAATTTCGAAATGCTGCAGACCCTCGGCATGAATCCGTGGTTTCGCCTCGGCGACCGCGATCTCGCTGTGCACATGACGCGAACGCAGCTGATCAAAGACGGTCGCACGCTGAGCGAAGCCGTTGCGTTTCTTTCAGGGCGGCTCGGCATTCGATCGCGCATCCTGCCAATGACAAACGACCGCGTGCGCACGATCGTCGACACCGACGAAGGGCTGTTTTCATTTCAGGAATACTTTGTCAAGGCACGCTGGCAGCCACAGGTGCGCAGCCTGATTTACGAAGGTGCGGAAGAGGCAGAGGCACTGCCGGCAGCAGTACGCGCAATCGAGACAGCCGACACGATCATCATCGCTCCGTCGAATCTGTATCTCAGCATCGACCCGATCCTTTCGATGGGCGACGTCAAAGATGCACTCCTGAATGCTTCGGCGCCGATCATCGCGGTAACGCCCATCATCAGCGGCGAAGCAGTCAAGGGACCTGCCGCCAAGCTGATGCGCGAGCTGGGTGAAGATCCGTCCGCCTCCGCTGTGGCCGAACACTATTCAGATTTCATCAATGGGTTCGTGCTCGACGAACGCGATGCTCACTTGAAGTCACAGATCGAAGACATGGGCGTCGGCGTCCTCGTCACCGATACCCTGATGAAAGACGACGACGACCGCGCACGTCTGGCCTGTGAGGTGGTCACTTTCGCAGATCAGCTGCGTCCGGAGAAGCTCGGCGGCTGCAAACTCGATCAGTCCGCACTCGACGCCGGCTCCGAAACAGGCACGCTGCTGAACGGCGGCTGACACATCTTGCGAATCGTCGCGCTGATCCCAGTCAAATCGCTCGAACACGTCAAATCACGTTTGTCCGAAACGCTGGATCTGGCGCATCGCATTCAGCTGATCGAGGAAACGCTGCGCAGGCTCGTGCACGTCCTGCGCGCCGAGCCGCGTGTGGAACGCATCGTCGTGGTCACGCGCGACGCCAGCGTGGCGGAATGGATGCACAGCCGCGCCATCGACGTCGTCTCCGAACAGGGCCACGGCCTAAATCTGGCGCTCATGGAAGCACGCGCTGCGATCACACCCTGCGCGGCCCTGCTCATCCTGCCGGCCGACGTGGCCGCCGTGTCTTCACACGACGTGGCCGCGCTGATCGATGCGGCTGAAACAGCCGCTTACCCCGCTGTCGTGATCGCCCCGGACCGGCACGGACATGGCACCAATGCGCTGCTTCTGCATCCACCCAGCGCCATCGATTTTTTGTTCGGGCCCGACAGCTTTCACCTCCATATCGCCGCCGCAGAGCAAAGCGGCGCACAGGTGTGCATCTATCGATCCGAAAGCCTCGGCCTGGACCTCGACCTGCCCGAGGACTACGAGCTGTACTCGAAACAATGGTGATCAGCACACAGGGTGCAGCCGCACTTTGGGGCAAATTTCGACAGCAGATTTTCCTCACGCGAAGCCGCGAAGAACGCGAAGAAAAAAGCTTTTTATGGCGAATCCGCGCTTTACTGGAGGAAGTTTCTTCGGCAACGGAATTCAGATCCCTTCGTGTTCTTTGCGGCTTCGTGTGAGAAATGCATTTGCCCCCAACGGCGGATGCCCCCGCACATACTGCCGCCGCATAGAATCGGAATATGGCGAATCTATTAAGAAGCTCCACCCGCAGGGGATCGGCGGTTCCCTTGATCGCCGCAGCCGGCCTGCTCGCCGGAGTCGGCGCTGCGCTTGCCTGGGCTGCCTACTCACGCCGCAGGATTCCGCATCAGCTGCCGCTCACAGCAGCGCTCGACGCTGAGCTCAATTATGTGAACACACCTTCGGCCGGCCGCATCGGCTACTACGTAGCCGGACCACAAACGCGCGGCCGTGCACCGTTGCTGCTGGTTCACAGCGTCAACGCCGCTGCATCTGCCTTCGAAATGCGGCCGCTGTTCGAGCGACTCGCACGCGACCGGCGCGTTTACGCACTTGACCTTCCCGGCTTCGGGTTTAGCAACCGCACCGACCACGACTACACGCCCGGCCTGATGCGCGACATGCTGCTCGATTTTATGCGCCTGGTGCTGAAGAACGTGCCAGCCGACGTTGCGGCGCTTTCGCTCAGCTGCGAATTCGTCGCCCTCGCTGCAGCGACGCAGCCGGATGCCTTCCGCACGCTGACGCTGATCTCGCCCACCGGCATGAGCCCGCGCGCGCGCCAGGTGCGCGCCAACGAAGGGTTGCTGCGCGCGCTCCGCGCCCCGTCATGGAGCCGGCCGATTTTTGACCTGCTGACGTCGCGGCCCAGCCTGCGCCTGTTCACCGGACAAAGCGCACGCCGCATCATGCCGCACGAATTCACCGACTACGCCTACACCACCAGCCACCAGCCAGACGCAGAACTTGCCCCGTTCGCCTTCGTCGCCGGCAAGCTTTTCACGCCCGACATCTTCGAAACGTACGAATCCCTGCATCAGCCGACGCTCCTGATCTACGGACGCGATCCGTTCGCCCAGTATGACTTCGTCGACCAGCTCGTGAGCCGCAAGAACTGGCGCATCATGCCGCTTCCGCGCGCCGGCGCGCTCGCGCACTGGGATTTTCCTGAGCTCGTCACGATGAAAATCGAAGAACATACAGCTGCATAACCGTGCAGGAACACGGGTGCGTCACGTTTGCCCAGGTGCATCCGGCGTTTGGGGTGTATGCATTTCTCACGCGAAGCCGCAAAGAACGCAAAGAACGCGAAGAGATCTGAATTCCGTCGCCGAAGAAACTTCCTCAAGCGAAGGCACGAAAAAGCCATTACAAGCTCTTTCCTTCGCGTTTTTCGCGCCTTCGCGTGAGACAAATCTGCTGTCGAAATTCGTCCCTTTTGGCGAATGCACCCCGTTGCCGGGAATGCGCAAAATCCAATTGATGAAACCCGCGAAACACGCCATCGCCCGCCCCCTTCGGGGGCGGGCGATGGCGTGTTTCGCGGATACCAATTGGGCTTTGCGCACTCCCCCGTTGCCCTACTTCCCAAAAATCTGCGTATAATAGAGACGTTCGCGCCCAGGTGGTGAAATGGCAGACACGCTATCTTGAGGGGGTAGTGCCGCAAGGCTTGCAGGTTCAAGTCCTGTCCTGGGCATCAAAATGAAACGGCCGCAGCGATTGCTGCGGCCGTTTTTGTTTTCACGCGATGCGCCCCACCGGCGCGCCGCCATTCAGCACAGACCAGACGTTGCCGTACAAATCCTCGAATTGCGTCGACTTTACGTCGTTGCACGAACCAATGTGCGGCAACAGGAACACGTTCGCATTCGGATCTGAATTGGCCAGCGCCAGCAGCGGATTTTCCGCCGACACCGGCTCCCATTCGTAGGTATCAAGCGAGGCGCCAGCAAGATGGCCATCACGCAGCGCGGTGGCAAGCGCGTGCTCATCGATGACGCTGCCGCTGCCAGACCCAATCAGCACTGCGCCGGGCTTCATCAGGGCGATGCGTGCAGCGTTCAGCCACAAATCAGTTTCTGCAAAATACGGCAGCAGGCACACCACGACATCACTTTCGCGCAACAGAGATTCCTGGTCGCGATAGTCGATACCAAGATCAACCTCCACCGCTTCAGGCAGGCGGTTGCGCTTCGAATACAGCACCGAACAACCCCAGCCACGCAGCCGGCGCGACAGCTCAGCGCCGATCTCACCAAACCCAAGCACGCCCACGGTGCGATTCTGCAGCAGGCCAACGCGCGTCTGGCGGCTCCAGTTGAAGGCAAATACGTCTTCGCTCGTGCGGCGCGGCGCATACGGCGGATCACCGATCGCGAAACTTTCCGGAGCCTGGCGCAGCACGCTCTGCAGCGGCATCGCCCGGCGCAGCACAGCCAGCATCTGCAGCATCACATTTTCTGCCACAGCGATCGTCCCGCGCATCGGCTGCAGGCACACCGGCACACCCACCTCGCGCGCTGCCGCAAGGTCAATATCATGAGCAAGTGAGCCATGACGATGAATCACGCGCAGCCGTGCGCCAGCCGCGATGATCTCGCGATCAATTTCGCCGGTGCGCTCGGTGATCAGCGCATCCGCATCGCGCACCAGCGTCAGCAGCTCGTCACGGGTCAGTTCGGTGCTGCGCCGAATGACGATGTTGATGCGGGGATCGACGCCGGCAGCAGCAGCCAGCCGCCATTCACGATGTTGACGTCCGAGTGGACAAAGGAAAAGAATGTTAAACATAGTAGCTGTGCAGTCTATTTACGGAGAAATTATGGTGCGCCGCAGCGCGTCAAGCGCCTGCAGTGCAGTCAGATTGCGCTGATTAAAACCATAGACGAGTTTGTCCGGCGTGAAGTCGGCGCTGCGACCATCCGCCGGGAAGTTGTAATGAAAGCCATCCTCGATAAAGCCACGCGCCGGCAGAGAATCGAGCACCTGCGATAAATTCAGCAGCGGAACTTGATATTCTGCAGCTACGCGGCGAATTACCCCATTGATGAAGCCGCTCGGCGCGCTGTTGTCACGATGCTCGAGATCGTCGCCCTTCGTGATCAGCACGGGCACCACGCCGGCATCGATGGTCATCTGCACGACGCGGCGAAAGCGTTCCTCGAACCCCTGCCACGAATGCTGATCACCCGTGCCGATCAGCACGAGCGCAACACTTGGACGCTGCAGGCGCAGCTCGCAGGCCACCGGTGTTTCTCCAGAGGCGCACTGCGCCGAATCAGCCTGCCCCGGATCGAGGAGCTTGCCGGTGTTGAATCCGCCGCGCGCCGCCGGACTGACGCGGTTGAACGACCCGGCGAAATAGGTGATGGTGTCCTGCAGATAGGAGTAGCGCGCGCCGAGGTCATATGGGCCGGTGTCGAACTGGCGGAAGAACTTCGGGTTCTCTGTATTGCTGTCGCCGATCAGCGCGAATACATTGGCTCGATTGCCGCGCGCCTGCCCGGCACGAAAAACTTCCGCCACACGCGGCGAGAGGTCGCTCAGGTACGGCGGATGTTCGAACTGCGCTGCTTCAGCGGCAGGGCCGGCAGTCGCAACGATCGGCAGCGCCTCAAGCCCCACTGCCGCTGCATTATTCGCCGCCGGCATGTCGACATACTGCGACATGACCCACCCGCTCGTGCCGTTGGCAGTGACGACCTGCAGCCAGAACCCGTCGCTCGTACGGCCAACGATCTGCAGCGCTGTCAGTGGGGAAAGCTTGGTGAGCACGTTGTCGGTAACAACCGGTTCACGGCGCAGGCGCAGGCCGCCAGCATCGCGCCTGACCTGCGGCTGAGCAGCCGCCGCGGCCGCTGCGCCGGACGAAGCAGGCTTTGCGAGCGCTGTCGCGGGCTGCGGCGGGGGGACGTAGTCGACGCCAGGAATATTCAGCACCTGGCCCTCGACAATGGCATCCGGGTTCAAGCCCGGGTTCGCCGCCAGCAGCGCGTCCAGATTTTCGAATCCGAAGCGCAGAGCGATGTCCCAGAGCGTGTCCTTCAGCTGCACAGCGTATTGCGCCGCCCGCGGCGCCGCCGTGGGCGATGCAGACACGGACGCAAGCACCTCAGTCGGCGAAGGCGTGGCTTCCATCAGCGCCGGCGTCGGTGAAGGCGACGTCGCCGTAGGATAGATCGTGACGGCAAACGTTTGGACGCCGCTCGGCGCGCGCGACGAGTTGTACAAGAGAACGCCAGCAATGGCGGCTATGAGCACAACCAGAGCAAGCACAAAAACGACCACAGCGCGCGTGCGCTTTCCCGCAAACATTCCCGCGATTGTAATCACCGCAGATGCGCCGATCGAGTGCATCTGAAAGTCGGGGGCGAACCTGGACGGCAGATCTATCTCACACGAATTCACGCAAAAAACGCGAAGAAGTCCGGGTTGCGTTGCTGATGAACCTTCCTCACGCCGATGGACGTAACCGCCATACGACGTCTTTCCCTTCGCGTTCTTCGCGTTCTTCGCGTTCTTCGCGACTTTGCGTGAGACAAATCACTTGTCGATTTCTGTCCCAACCCCGGATACACTCATCAGCATGTTTTGCGGAGAATGCCAGTCTGGGCTTGGGTCGTTGCACTGGATTACTCCACGAACGATGCAGCGAGCAGCAATCGATCAATCGTGAACCACATGAACAAATTTCATCACAGAGTTCGCAGCTTCGCCGCGGCGGCATGCATGCTGGCCGCCGCAGCCTGCGGAACGGCACCGCCGGTAGATCAGGCGCGTGCAGCCGTCGAATCATATTTGCAGGCGCGCGTCGCCGGCAACGCCGAGCAAATGATCGCACTCTCCTGCAGCGACTGGGAAGCAAAAGCGCGCATCGAGGCTTCGACGTTTCAATCGATGAAAGCCGAACTCGAGGGCGTGACCTGCACCATCGAGTCGCCCACGTCCAGCGAGGCTATGGTGCGGTGCACCGGCCGCATCGTCACCAGCTACAACGGCGAAAGTCGGGAGTGGCGCATGGACGAACGCGCCTTCCGCACCGTGCTCGAAAACGGCGAGTGGCGCATGTGCGGGTATCAATAGCGCTGCCAGAGCGCTGCCAGCAAAGCAGATGTATCCGCAGTAAGGGGCAAATTTCGACAGCAGATTTGTCTCACGCGAAGGCGCGAAGAACGCGAAGGAAAAAGCTTGTGATGGCTTTTCCGCGCCTTCGCTTGAGAAGGTTTCTTCGGCGACGGAATACAGACATCTTTGTGTTCTTCGCGTTGTTCGCGTGAAAGCTATATTCGCCCCTTTTGGCGAATGTACCCCAGCGAAGCAGCGGCTCAGCCCGCGATATACGCTTCCAACGCACGGCGCCACGGTCGCATCTGATCGATCCCGAGGCGCTGCAGCACGGAATTTTCAAGCACGGAATAGGGCGGCCGCACGGCCGGCGCCGCGAACTCGGCGCTGGTGATGGGCACAGCGCGCGCTGGCAGGCCGGCGATCTCAAAAATGGCATTCGCAAATTCGTGCCAGGTGCATGCACCGGCGCTGGTGGCATGAATCGTGCCATACGCATCGGTTTCAAGCAGAAGCGACAGCTGCACAGCAAGGTCCTGTGTGAACGTCGGCGTGCACGTCTGGTCGGCGACGACGCGAATCGGCTTCGGCTGCGCAGCCACAGCCTGCTCACGCGCCAGGCGCAGCATGGTCTGCACAAAATTCCCGCCTTTGCCGCTGGTGCCGGCGCGGCCATACAGCCCGCAGGTGCGCACGATGAAATGCCGCGGCCACGCCGCACGAATCAGCAGTTCGCCGGCCAGCTTACTCGCGCCATACGCGCTGAGCGGATTCGGAAGATCAGTTTCAACGTACGGAATCCTTGTAGCACCGTCGAAAACGTAGTCGGTGCTGATGTGCATCAGCACACAGTTCGCATCACGACACAGCAGCGCCAGCTGCTGCGCTGCCAGAGCATTCACGGTCAGCGCCTGCGAGGCATCCCGTTCGATGTCATCGACGCGATGGAAGGCCGAACAATTGACGACCGCGGCAGGCTGAAAATCTTCGATGACAGCGCGCAGCACCTCGTGGTCCGTTACATCGAGCTGCAGTGTGCGATGGCGAGCATCGACGAGCGGCGTGCGCGATGCGGCAAGAACTTCATGACCGGCGAGCGCATCGCGCAAATCACTGCCGAGCTGGCCATTGGCACCGATAAGAAGTATCCGGGACATAGGGTTGGATTGTACGAGGGGAAGTAATCAAACCACAACTGGTGAAAATCGCGAAACGCACCATGCCCACCTCTTCGGGATGGGCATGGCGTGTTTTGCAGAATCCAGTTAGTGTTCGAACACTCCCAAACGAGGAGCACAAACCACTGTGCTGGTATCATCTTCTGCGCTATGTCGAACAAAATTCCGGTGGCTGTGCTTGGCGCGACCGGCGCCGTTGGCCAACGCTTCATCCAACTACTCGCAGATCATCCGACCTTCGAACTCGTCGCCTTGACTGCATCGGATCGCTCCGAAGGCAAGCGCTATCGTGACGCCGCGCACTGGATCGTCGAAGGTGAAATTCCATCGTCGATGCGCGATGTGGTGTTGACTGCAACGGACCCAGCCGCGGTCGCAGCAGCAGCGCCGAAATTCGTATTTTCGGCATTGCCGAACGAATCAGCACAAATTGCGGAGCCCGCCTTCGCCCGCGCCGGTGCAGTGGTATTTTCGAACGCATCCTTTCATCGCATGCACACCGACGTGCCGCTTGTGATTCCGGAAATCAACGCCGGGCACATGCGCATGGTGAAACAACAGCGCGAACACCGCGGATGGAGCGGCGCGATTATCTGCAACACAAACTGCACAGTCACCGGACCGGCAATGACGCTGCGACCACTCTATGATGCGTTTGGCGTAAAGCGCGTCTTCTGCGTCTCGATGCAGGCAGCATCCGGCGCCGGGTATCCGGGCGTGCCGTCGCTCGACCTGATCGACAACGTCGTCCCGTTTATCAAAGGTGAAGAAGAAAAGCTCGAGGCCGAGGCGCGCAAACTGCTCGGCGTCTATGACGGCGTCGGCATTGTCGCACCAGAATTCGCGCTGAGCGCACACTGCAATCGCGTGCCGGTGCTCGACGGCCACATGGTGACAATGTCGGTTGAAACCGAGCGCGCCGTGACGCCTGAAGCTGCTGCTGCGGCGATGAGCGCCTTCGTCAACGCAGATGTGGCCGGCCTGCCTACTGCGCCTCATGCGCCGATCATCGTGGTCGACGAACCGAACCGTCCGCAGCCGCGCCGCGATCGCATGACGGGAAAAGGCATGAGCATCGTGGTCGGGCGCGTGCGTCCTGAACCGCTGTTCGGAGCCAACGGCGTCAAGTTCATTACGTTGTCGCACAACACGCTGCGCGGCGCAGCGGGTGGCAGCGTGCTCAATGCAGAAACATACGTGCGAATGGGTTTGGCGTAGGAAAGTGTGACAAATCGTAACTACTCAGGCCATCCATTTTCCAACGCGAAACGCGCTATTCCTTCCCCCGAAGGGGGAAGGAATATCGCGATTCGCGGGAAATACTGATTTAGGCCTGAGTAGTTACGACAAATCAAACTTAGATCAGTAATTCCTGCGCAACACGCTATTCACCCTCCAAAGGAGACGGGCACGGCGTGTTGCGCGATCGGAAATTCACGAACCTGACTAAGTACGAAAAAGGGGACTCGAAGGTCATATGAAAAATATCGCGGTGATCGGCAGCGGCTATGTCGGCCTTGTGACGGGAACATGCTTTGCAGACCTCGGCAATTCAGTCATCTGCGTCGACGTCAACGAAGAGCGGGTGCGCAATCTGCAGAACGGCGTGATGCCGATCTACGAGCCGGGCCTCGAAGAGATGGTGCGCCGAAATATCGCAGCCGGGCGCATTCGTTTCACGACGTCGTACGCAGATGCCTTGAACGATCCACAGCAGCCGGCTGAGCTGGCATTCATCGCCGTCAACACGCCGATGGGCGTGGATGGTGAAGCAGAACTGCGCTACGTTCGCGCCGCTGCGGAATCGATCGCGCGCACGATGGACCACCCGCTCGTCATCATCAACAAGAGCACTGTTCCCGTCGGCACCGGCGACTGGGTGTCGGACATCGTCAAGAACACCCTGCCGACGCCGATCCCGTTCAGTGTCGTCAGCAACCCTGAGTTCCTGCGGGAAGGCGCGGCGATCGCCGACTTCATGGCGCCCGATCGCGTGGTGCTGGGCTCCCTCGACGAAGATGCAGCCCAGCGCGTTGCGCAGCTGTACCTGCCGTTGCGCGGGCCGATCATGATCACCGACCTGCGCACGGCCGAAATGATCAAGTACGCGTCAAACGCATTCCTGGCGACGAAGATTTCGTTCATCAATGAGATCGCGAATATCTGCGAAGCGCTGGGTGCTGATGTAAAAGAAGTCGCTGCCGGCATGGGCTACGACAAGCGCATTGGCCGTGCGTTTCTTGACGCCGGTCTCGGCTATGGTGGCTCCTGCTTCCCCAAAGACGTCAAGGCGCTGGCGCACATGGCGAACATACAGGGAAAGCATCCGCAGCTGCTCGAAGCCGTGATGATGATCAACACCGATGCGCGCCGCTCAATCGTATCGAAGGTGCGCAACCTGATCGGCAACAACAGCACACACCTGAATCGCCTCGAAGGCAAGACGATCGGCGTACTCGGCCTGGCGTTCAAAGCGAACACAGACGACATCCGCGAGTCGCAGCCGATCGACATCATCCGCATGCTGCAGGCGGACGGTGCACGCGTCCAGGCGTACGACCCGGTCGCTATGCCCAATGCCTCGCAGGTGCTGCAGAACGTCAAGCTGTGCGAGGATGCATACGACACGCTAAATGGCTGCGACGCGGTCATTCTGGCTACCGAGTGGAACGAGTTCAAAAACATGGACCTTGAGCGCGTGCGCAGGCTCATGCGCACACCGGTCATCGTGGACGGACGCAACCTCTATGATCCTGTAGTAATGCATGAGCTCGGCTTCATCTATCGCGGCGTTGGCCGTGGCTACGCCACCACAAACTAAGTGAGTCGCCAAAAGTTCTGGCGGCAGATTCGCCTCCCCCGCAAAGCGGGGGAGGCGAATCTGCCGGACAAAACTTATGGACAGGAACTTAGACAGCCTGTAGCCCACTCAGGACAAGGGTAACTACTCAGGCCATCCATTTTCCAACGCGAAACGCGCTATTCCTTCCCCCTGCGGGGGAAGGAATAGCGCGTTTCGCGGGAAATACTGATTTAGGCCTGAGTAGTTACGGACAAGGTCACAATTTCCTACAGGAGACGTGATGGAAATTTGACCAGCCCTACTGGTTATAGAAATGCTGCCGATGCGGTCTGCACAGAATTTGTGCAGACCGCTTTTTTTGCTTCTCACCTGTGACGTTCGCTCATAACGACTCGAGCCGATCCATCGTGGCAAAAGTGTGATTCAGCGTACCCATACAGCACCCATGGATGCAAACAGATACAAACAGGTGCAAACAGGTGCAAGTCGTGTTAACCGTCACTTAACCTGCCATCAACCCCTGATTAACACGACGCTCATAGCATCATCCCATTCGTAAGCAGTCGACAGTATTCGTCGGCATCGGCACACGGATATCAAGCGATGACCATATCCACTTCGTCCTTTCCCCTGCCTGCACTGTCACGAGCATCGTCGATCTCAACGCACCTCACACGGACGGCGTCCACCAATGGCGCACACAACGGCATCAAGATGTCGCTGCATAAACTGACAGTGCACTACGGTGCGTTCTGTGCGTTGCGTGACGTCGACATGGTGGTACGAGATCGACGCATCACCGCGGTGATCGGGCCGTCAGGGTGCGGCAAGAGCACACTTCTGCGCTCACTGAACCGCATGAATGACGTGGTTCCAGGCTGCAGGGTGGAAGGACGATTGCTGCTCGATGGCACAAACGTGTTGGCGAATGGAGTCGACCCGGTGGCAGTGCGACAGCGCGTAGGCATGGTTTTCCAGCGGCCGAATCCATTTCCGAAAAGCATTTACGAAAATGTTGCATACGGCGTGCGACTTTCCAGCGCACCGTCGCGCCGAGAGATGGATGAGATCGTCGAGCACAGCCTGCGCAGCGCCGCACTCTGGGACGAAGTCAAGGACAAGCTGCACACTTCGGGGATGGCGCTTTCAGGTGGACAACAACAGCGCCTGTGCATCGCACGCGCCATCGCAGTTCAGCCCGAAGTCATCCTCATGGATGAGCCCTGCTCTGCGCTCGATCCAGTGGCGACGGTGCGTATCGAAGAACTGATGCAGTCACTGAAGCGTGACTACGCCATCGTCATCGTCACACATAATCTGCAGCAGGCTGCGCGCTCGAGTGACTATTGCGCCATGATGATGATGCGTCCGGACCGGGCGGGCGAGTTGATCGAATTCGGCGAAACGGTCAACCTCTTCACCAACCCACACGACAAGCGAACCGAAGACTATGTCAGCGGCCGGTTCGGGTAAGCATGAATAAGCATGGAACTGCCGCGTTTCGGTCTCGACCATGAGCTCACAAAAATCCGTGAGGATATTCTGCGCATGGGCAGCATGATCGAACGATGTGTGACGTGGTCGGTTCCTGATGCCTCTGCACATGCGAAAGGCGCGATTACCGAGGCGACCAGACGAGCATCACATCTGCGACAGCGCATCGAGCGCACAGGACTCACCACGCTCGCCACACAACATCCGGCAGCGCGTGACCTGCGCCGAGTCATCGCGGCGATGCACATTGCGCACGAGCTCGAGCGCTCGGCAGAGCATTGCCGAGACATCGGGAAAATGTATGGCAGCGGCAGTAAATCCTGCAGCATGCCAGTGCTGCTGCAGATGCGCGACCACCTGGCAACCATGCTGCACGACTCAATGGATGCCTACGTGCGCGGCAACGTGCAGATGGCCATCGAAGTAGTCAGACATGACACAGTGCTCGATGAAGCACGCGCCGAAGTAGTGCGCGAAGTGTTGTCAAGCAGAGATGCACATATGCCAGTCGAGCTGCTCCTGAGGATGTACTGGACTGCGCATCATCTCGAGCGCATCGGAGATCGCGCCGTCAACATCTGTGAGCGCGTGATGTTCGAAGCGACCGGCCATCTCATCGACGCATCTCAGCCAGTCGTGCAGCGCTGGGTAGGACACAGCACACCATGAACGATTCCACAGCAACCACCGTGCTCGTCGTCGAAGACGACGTGCTGCTGCTCGATCTGCTAGCGCGTCACCTGGAACAGGAGGGGTATCACGTCGTTTCATGCACGCGAGGGGACGAAGCAATCGATTTGGCGCGCCGCGCACAGCCCAGCCTGTGCATCATCGACGTGATGCTGCCCGGGCTCGACGGCCTGTCGATCTGCCGCATCCTGCGCCGCGAGTCGGATGTGGCAATCATCCTGCTGACCGCGCGTGCGTCTGAAATCGACCGCGTCATCGGCCTGGACAACGGCGCCGACGATTACGTCATCAAACCATTTGGACTGCCGGAGCTCACAGCACGCGTGCGCGCGGCACTCCGGCGCGCCCCCCGGCGGCAGGGAAGCCGGCTGACGATCGGACCAATCGAAGTCGACCTGATCGGACGGCGGATATTTCGCGATGGGATCGAAGTACGCCTCAGCCACAAGGAATTCGAACTTCTCTCCACGCTGCTGCGCAATCGCGGCGCCGTGCTCACGCGTGAATTTCTGATCACACAGGTCTGGGGATTCGACTTCGCAGGAGACATGCGCACTGTCGACGTGCATGTGCGCTGGCTGCGCGAAAAACTCGAAGCAGATCCATCGAGCCCGCTGCACCTGCACACAGTGCGTGGAGTCGGATATCGAATCGACTAGTCATGACCTGTCCCACAGCAGGTGCATTCGCCAAAAGCCCAGACCTGCACCGCCAGTGTTAAATCGTATTAATGAATTTTTTTTCTGAGTTTAATCTGCGAAGACTATCTTATCTTAGGTAGGGAGTTAAGTAGAGGTAAGAAAAAGAAGGTTCGGGAAGAAGAGCAGCAAAAAACAGCGCGCCATCACGAGCCTGAACAGGAAACCAGAAATGAACAAAAGCATGATTACCAAAAGCGTTGCCGCGGTCTTGACGGGCATCGCAATCGCTTCCACGACAATCGCACAGGCCCAGACAAAGCTTCCGCCGGTGAATCCGGCAGAACTCAAAGGCAACATCGTTATCGCCGGCAGCTCGACGGTGTATCCGCTGGCGCAGAAGCTGGCCGAAGATTTCAAGAAGGATGGCTACGTCGACAACATCACGGTGGACAGCATCGGCTCTGGCGCAGGCATCACCCGCTTCTGCCGCGGCGAGACCGACATTGCCAGCTCCAGCCGAGCGATGAATGAAAAGGAAATCGCGACGTGCAAAGCCAACGGGCGCGATCC
>CAXNFZ010000021.1:0-19460 GCA_964201495.1 Chloroflexota bacterium
TAGGGGAGAGGAAATAGGGAATAGGGAATAGGGATGGTAGCGCAGTATGGAAGGATCGCCAGCGGCGAACTCGCTGCGATCTGTCGCTCGGTTGCCTGTTGTTTTTTATGCGGCGGCTCATGTCGCTGCGACCGGTCGTACCCCATGGACCACCCTACGCAGCACCCCAGGGAGCACCCTTCTGCGCCGTTCTTTTTGTCATGCGTATTCATACACTTTGCACCGGCAAAGGAATCGCTGATCCGCAGCGCGTGCGCGGCGGCGCCGGCGCGAGCCGTGGCGCTCGTCGGAAATGGCCAAAATCCAGCTAAGGTGGCAAGTCACGTTATCTACTCTCTTCTCCCACCACCAATGTCCCCGAATTCTCACCTTCGAGTGCGCGGCGCACTGCGCCGGGCTCGAGGCCAGAGAAGATGCGCACGTCGAGGCCGGGGTGGGTGGTAACCAGTGCAAGCATGTCCTGCACCTTCGAGGCCATGCCGCCGGTGACGTCGGCGCCGCGTGAGGCGCCGACGCCGCCGCGCTGTTCGGCCCAGCTGGTCGGCGTGATGCGCGGCAGCACGCGCCGGTCGCTCATCGACGCGTATACGCCCGCGGTCTCACCCGCCAGCAGCACGTGTTCGACGGGCATGCACGTCACGAGATGCGCGAACACTTCCTCTGTGGAGACGATGGTGCCGCCGCGCACTTCGTCGAACGCCACGTCGCCCATCACGAGCGGGACGAGGCCGTGCGACAGCGCCGTGCGAATCGGCGCGACTTCCATGTGTACGATGCGTCCGTCGACGCAGCGCACCGACGATGACGGCATGACGCTGAAGACGGGGACGCCGGCGTGCGCCAGCGCGTCGGCGACGATGCGGTTTAGTTGCTGTGCAGCGACGGAAACTTCGGCGAAGCCGCGCCATTCGTTCGGGTTTCGCACGCCGGCGCGTGTCCCGTACTTTTTCGCGGTCGTGTGGCCGAACGAGCCTGAGCCGTGGCCCAGCAGCAGTGGGCGGCGATTCGGGCGCTCGACGTATTCTGCGATCTCCCGTGCAATGCGCGACACGATATCGGGGCGAATAGTCTTGTCCTGGGTTTTGTCCGTCAGCAGGGAGCCGCCGAGTTTGAGAAAGGTGATCATGGCGTGTTTCGGGGGATCTTCCCAACGCTGGGTTGGGACAGGCTTAAATTCTAGATCGCAGGTTTCAGAAGGTGCATCTGGGATGGTGGGTGAGTGCATTGAAATGCGATAATCCCACCCCATGGCCGACAATCTGCGCGTCTTCAAAAACAAAGACTATCTTTCGGATTTCCTGCGTCGCTATTGGTTTGCGCCGCCGGTGGCGCTCTGGCGCAGCATCGAGGCGAAAACGCTCGCCACGCTGGATTTTCCTGCGCCGATGCTGGACTTCGGCTGCGGCGACGGTTTGTATACGGAGGCGATTTTCGGCCGGCAGCCCGGCATCTTCGGCAACGACATCGCAGCGGCGGAACTGCCCGGCGCGCGCGACAGCGGCGTGTATCAGCATGGCGTGCAGTTCGCGGACGGGCATCATCTTCCGTATGCCGATGGCTTCTTCGGCTCGCTATATTCGAATTCTGTCGTTGAACATATTCCTGATCCGCAGAACGTGCTGCCGGAATTGTCGCGTGTGCTGCGCAAGGATGGCATGATCGTCTTCACCGTGCCGAGCGATCAGTTTCGTGTGCTGCTCGATGGGTATCGCTCCGCTGCCTCGAAACAGGAAGCCGAGGCGTATGCCACGGCGATCGATAAGAAATTCGCGCACTTCCACTATCACACAGCGGACGAATGGCGCGTGCTGTTTGCGCAGGTCGGCATTCGGCTGGTCGAGGCGCGCTACTATATTTCGCCCGCCGCCGAAGCGCAGTGGGATCGCATGAATCGCGAGTACAACATCGGCGGCCGTTCGCTGTTCAATATTCTGGCATCGCCGCGCCTTCGTCCGTTCGGCTTTCAGGGGCTGATGCGCAACATGGTGCACGATCGCCTGCTGCCGAAGCTGCGCCCGCTGTACGAACAGAACGATCGGAATTCCGGCGGCGGCATGCTGGTCGTCGGGCGGAAAATATAAGTGCGACGTTCGTGGGCGACCTTTGCGTCGCCCTTACGTCGACACATGTTCGCGCAGTTGTGGGAAGAATTCACGAAAATCGGCATCGAGCGCGTCCATGTGCGTGACGATCTGCGCCGCACCTTCGGCCAGCAGGTTGCCCGGCCGCAGTCTGTGCGACAAACGCCGCAGCGTCAGCGCGATGCCGTCGACGGTCGCGTAACTGCCCAGCCAGTCCGCATCACGCATCGCGCGGAACCCGCGCGCTACTTCCGTGGGCAGGTGCGGCTCGTGGGCGGCCAGCTCGTCGTAGACGTATGCGATGAATTCTTTCCGCGGCTGTGCGCAGTATTTCTCCCAGTGCGCGCTTAGAAAATAGTCGTAGAAGACGTCGATCAGCACGCCGGCGTACCGCTTGTACGGCGCTTCGATGCGCGCCTGGCTGCGCAGCACCACCGCATGTGCATCGGTGTACAGATCGACGGCGCGGTGCACGGCGAACGCACGCTGCACTCCCGGGCTGAAGCGCGTCCGTGCTTCTCCCTTCACCCAGTCCGCCGCCACCGCGCCGACCCAGGACTCGACGTCAGGTTCCGCAAGCAGGAGATGAGCAAGCCAGTTCATTTCCTGATTGTAAGAGCGACTGTGTCTGGAGTTGGGGGTTGGGGGTCCTGTGGGCGGCACGAGCGCTGCCATGTATGGATGGACCTTCGAAACGAAGGAAACGTACCCGGCTTCTTAGAAGCCGGGTACGGTCATTGCTTACTTTTTTCCGGCTTTCGCCGCAGGCTTCTTCGCTGCTTTCTTCACGACTTTCTTCGCCGGCTTCTTCTCGGCCTTCTCGGCCTTCGTCGTCTTCGCCGCACTCGACTTGATCTCCACAATCGCACCCTTCTTCGCTGCGCTGGCCTTGATCGCGTCCCACAGCTGAATCATGCGCAGGCCGATCTCGCCCGGGCACGGGTTTTGGATTTCGCCGTTCCGCACGCGCACGAACGTCTGCCACACACCCAGGAACGGCGGCAGTTCGATGCTCGTCATCTCTTTCTCGCCGGCCTTCTGCACCTTCAGATAGCCGCCCCAGACGCCGGTCTCCAGCATGCCTTTCTCACACCAGATCTTGATGTCCGTACCGGTAACGGGCGACGCGCCGCAGCCGTTGATGGTGACGTAGGCGCCGCTCTGCGTCTTTGCTATCGCCACAGTCAGAATATCGACCTTCGTCTTGCGCTTGTCGATGAAGGCTGCCACCTCAGCGAACGGCTCACCGATCAGGTCGGACACGGTGTTCAGCAGATGTGCGCCTGTGTCGAACATGTAGCCGCCGCCGCTGATCTTCGGCTCCTGGCGCCACAGGCCCCGCGTGTTCTGTTCCCACGTTTGCCACACCGCCGCCTGCACGTTCAGAATTTTGCCGAGCTCGCCGCTCTGCAGCATTTCGGCGGCCATACGGATCGATGGCGAGCTGCTTCCGTTGAAAGCGACCATCAGCAGGCGTCCTGTCTTGTCGCGCGTCTTGAGCAGGCGCTTGGCCTCGCTCGTGTTCAGCACCATCGGCTTTTCAATCAGCACGTCGATGCCCGCTTCCATCAGCGCTGTGGCCTGCGGAAAGTGCTCGTTGTGCGGCGTGACGATAAATGCTGCGTCGATCTGGCCTTTGTACTTCTTGATGAACTTGGCGAAGTTCGGCTCGTTCGGCGGCACCGGCTGTCCGGCTTTGTCGAACAAATCGGCTGCCTGTTCGTAGGCGTCGCCACTCGGCTCACAGACTGCCACGACTTCGGTCGTGTCCATCTGCTTGAGAATATTTCCGATGTGGTGGCGGGCCATTCCACCTGTTCCGATCATGCCGAGGCGGATTTTGCTCGGGGTATTTTCGTTGCTCATGGTTGTTGGACTCTCCTGATAAATGCTGTGTTTGCGTGCTTGCGTGGTTGAGTGACTGCGTGAACTTATGATTTTCGTAACTACTCAGGCCTGAATCAGTATTTCCCGCGAAACGCGCTATTCCTTCCCCCTTCGGGGGACGGAATAGCGCGTTTCGCGTTGGAAAAATGGATGGCCTGAGTAGTTACACCCCACGACAATTCGCCCACAACAGGGATCCTATAATTCTCTCGTTCATGGCGCCGATCAAAATCACTCCACTCACTCTCGGCGACGAAGTGCGGCTGCGCAAAGCGCACCCGTGCGGCAGCTACGACTGGACCGTGGTGCGCGTCGGCGCGGATGTTGGTCTGCGCTGCCACGGATGCAGCAGGCGTGTGCTGATCGCGCGGCGTGAATTCGAACGCCGGCTGGAGCGCATGCTGCGGCAAGCGGCAAATCCGTGACGATGTTCCGGCGCCGGAAACACCGGAGTGCGGCAGTTCTACGACAAGACGAGAAACGCGGCAACACAGAATCAATCTTCGCAAAACATGCTGTGGCTCCCCCAAAAGCCCACGACGCAGCCTGATTCGCAGGAAACACCCACCGACCCACGCGACAGGAGTTCGTACCCAGGAGTTCGTACCAATGACGCGAATCGCATTGCTTTACGGTGATACCGGCGGCGGTCATCGCAGCGCCGCCCAGTCGATCGAAAAAGGGCTGCACATGGTCTACGGCGATTCCGTGCAGACCGAGCTCGTGAATGGGCTGAACTACGCACCTTCAGCATTTCGTCCGCTCACCGAGGGGTATCCGATCTGGGTGAACTACGCGCGCACACTGTATGCGATCGGCTTCCACGCCAGCAACCAGCGCCGCCGCGTCATCGCACTGCGCAATGTGCTCGAGCCCATCGGCGAAAAAGCCGCCGCTGAAATGCTGCACGAGCACCCCGCCGATGTGTACGTCTCGTGCCATCCGATCTTCAACCACACAGTGCCATTTGCCATCGCCGCCGCGCGCATGAGTTCACGCTACGTGCATGTCGTCACCGACCTGGTCTCTGGCCACGTCCTGCATTACACACCTGAAGTCGATCACTGCATCGTCCCGACCGACGAGGCGCGTGAAGAGGCAATTCGAAATTTCGTGCGCATCGACAAGATCAGCGTGACGGGGCAGCCGGTGCCGCCGGACTTCCGCGCGCGCATGGGGGTGCGCGACCAGTTGCGCCAATCACTCGGCCTGCACAACAATGTGCTCACCGTTCTGCTGATGGGCGGCGGCGACGGCATGGGGCGCCTGGAAGTGACTGCACGGGAGCTGGCACTGAGCGGCCTGCCGATCCAGATGCTGGTCGTCTGCGGCCGCAACCGCACCGTGCGCGAGAACCTCGAGTTCGTGAACCCGCGAGTTCCATATTTCAAGGCGTTCGGCTTCGTCGACAACGTGCCAGAACTGATGGGCGCTTCTGACGTGATCATCACAAAGGCCGGCCCAGGCACGATTTGCGAGGCGTTCATCGCAGGATTGCCCATCCTGCTCTACGATGCCGTGCCCGGGCAGGAAGAAGGCAACGTGCGTTACGTGGTCGACAAGGGCGCAGGAGCGTGGTGCCCCACGCCCGCCGCGGTCCTCAAACAGATGCGCACCTGGATTGCCCACCCGGACGAACTGCAGACCGCCCGCAGCGCTTCTGCGCGGCTGGCGCGGCCCGATTCGGCGCTTGAAATCGCCCGCGTCATCGGACGCTTCTTTACGTCGCCGACGACGAACTAATCCTCGTCATCGTCCGCGTCGTCTTCATCTTCTTCGTCGTCCTCGTCGTCGTCATCTTCCCAAAGAGACAGATCGTCCTCGTCATCCTCGTCGTCTTCGTCGAGTTCGAGATCAAATTCGAAATCCTCGTCGTCGTCGTCGTCGTCGTCGTCGTCGTCCTCTTCCTCGTCGGCGAGCGCCTCCAGCGACTCGACGACTGCGTCCCCGTCGTCGTCTTCGACCTCATCTTCATCGTCGTCACGCTTCGGCGGCATCTCTTGCGATTCCGCCGCTGCGTCACTCCATTCTGAATGCAGTCCGAATTCTTCTTCCATATTCGACTCAAAATTCGACTCAAAATTCGACTCAAATTCCGCCGCGAACGACGTGTCTTGAAGCTGTGACGATTCAATCATGATTCCCTCGTGTAGGGTACTGCTCAGCTCTGCAGCTGAACAACTACCGTGCAGGTCACTCTCCACCCTCCATTAAACCTGCCCCCAAATCACTCTTTCATCCCGCCACTTTCAATGACAGGATCGCAAAGACTCATGCCGCTGTACATTGCACGCCAACGGCTCAAGCCGATGCCATGCTGCAGCAATTCAGAGAGTGGCTAAATCCGAGCGGCGTTCACTAATCACGATATCACCCGCCGCCTTTCGGACAGCGGGTGATATCGTGATTCGCGGGTTTCTCTCTACCTGGGTTTAGCCACTCCCGCGATTCAGAGATCCAGACATGGAGCTGAATAATTGTCCTTTGAGGAACGCACGCCGAAGCTCCTATTTTCGACGCCGCACCCACGCACACGTGAGCGGATTATAAGAAGTGGAAGGGGCTTGTCAACGACTCAACAGGGAGAAAATCCACATCTCTCAAAAAGTAACTGCTCAGGCCATCCATGTTTCCAACGCGAAACGCGCTATTCCTTTCCCCCTTCGGGGGGAAGGAATAGCGCGTTTCGCGGGAAATACTGATTTAGGCCTGAGTAGTTACCTCAAAAGATGAATCAAGCCGTTATCTTGTCCCCGCCCATGCGCATCGTGTTGTCTTTCTGCACACTGCCAACAGTTGGCGAACAAAGCCACCATGAAAAAGCAAGTCGTCATCGAACGGAAACGATGTCAACGCTGCCTGCATGTGCCCGCCGCCCGCGACGGCTCTGAGTAGCGGCGGCAAGCGCCAGCAGCGCGCACAACCAAGTCACAGAATTGTGAAAGTCGATGTTGAAAAAATAGTGGTCGAAAATACCTGCGAAAAGCGCGCCGAGCACTGCTGCGTGCGCGCCGAGAAAGATCGTCGCCTTTCGCTCATCCAAACGCACAAGCGGCCATGCACGCCATGCACCAGCCGCCAGGGCAACGATCAGCGCTGCAAATGCCGCCAGCCCCACTACCCCAATCTGCTGCAGGATCAGCAGATACATCGATGACACTCCGACATACAGGTCCACGTCCGGCGATCCACTGAAGCCGACGCCAAGCACGGGATAGCGCTCAATCAGCCGCAGCGCATCTTTGTACTCTCCAAAGCGCATCTGCGTTGCCAGGTCGTTTCCCAGAAATCCATCGACGAAATGGGCGACAAGGTCACGTGTCTGCGGCAGCACCAGCACCAGGCCGACGGCAAGGATGCCCAGCCCGAGCAACTTCCTGTAGCGCAGCGTGCTGACAGCCAGCCCGGCCAGCAGCAGGCCGAGCATCGCACCCCGTGAAACGGTCGCAACCAGCGCCAGCGCCATCATCCCGACGCAGATCCACACCAGCCAGCGGCGCATCACCGGACGCGGGCTGATCAGCTGCGGCAGACACAGCGCCGCCGTCATCAGTAAATACCCACCATACGCATTCGGGTCGATCCACAGCCCGGTCGCCCGCTGCGCCAGCTCCGGATCCTGCCGAATGTAATGGATAACTTCCGGCCCGGCTGGATAATCAAACACGCTCAACACCGACAAAAGGCGGATCGTCGTCTCATCCGGCAGCACGTAGAGCACGATGCCAACCAACGCCGAGGCACCGCCCAGCAAAAGCGCCGCACGCACGAACATCTCCTGACGCCTCGCATCCTCGCGCAGGGCGCGCATCAGCGCCAGCACGAGCAGCAGGCTGAGCAGCATCTCGCCGAATCGACGGATCACCAGGGTCGTCAACGCGCCGTTCGGGATGCCTACGACGAACGAGGCAACGGCAACCACCATCAGCGCGATGACGGGCGCATCGATGCGCGCATGCAGGCGTTCATCCGTCCGGCCAGTCGGACGCCGTCGCGTCAACAGCCACGTCACGAGCAGGCCAATCACGGCAGCATCCAAAAACGTAGGCTTGAAGCCGATGCTCACCGGGCTGGCGAAACGCGGCATGAGCGCCACCACAGCGATCAGCAGCACGACAGATCGCTCGACGGAGCCGAGCAGCCACGCTGCTGCAGGCAGTGCCACGACAATGCTGACAAAAATCAGCGCATGGAAGGGCACAGCCGCTGCCGCAGCGCCGAGAGCGACCGCTCCGAGTGCGCCTGTCGCCGCGATTTTCCATTCGACGCGCTGCATGTATATCAGGCCGGACGAACGCTCTCGTGCGTCAGCGCAACGACGCAAACGCTGCAGAGGCGTTCACGTCGTCGCACCAGCACACAATGAATTACTTACTTGCTGTCCGCCAGCTGCGGCGAAACCTTGCTTGCAAGCAGGTTCAGCTTGGACGAATTCATCTCGATGATCGTATCGACCAGACCAAGGTCCTTCGCCTGCTCGGCCGTCAGATAGATGTCGCGATCGGTGTATCGCAGCACCTGCTCTTCTTTCATGTGCGTGTGCTTCATGATGATGCCATTCAGCATCTGCTTGATGCGCAGAATCTCACGCGCCTGAATCTCGATGTCCGACGCCTGGCCCTGCGCTCCACCGAGCGGCTGGTGCATGTGCACGGTCGCGTGCGGCAGCGCATAGCGCCGTCCATGGGTGCCCGCCAGCAGCAGCAGCGTGCCGAAGCTCGCCGTCAACCCGACGGCATATGTCTCGACCGGCGCCTGGATCATCTGAATCGTGTCGTAGATCGCCATGCCGGCGTACACCTGGCCGCCCGGCGAATTAATGAACAACCGAATTTCCTTCGCAGGATCTTCGCGCTCAAGAAAAAGCAACTGCGCCACAATCGAATTCGCCACCTGATCGTTGATGCCGCTTCCGAGATAAATAATGCGCTCTTTCAGCAGCAGCGAATAAATGTCGTACGCTCGCTCACCACGCCCATCGCGCTCGATCACCATCGGAATGATGTTCTCGATTGGGTCCACGCGGCGGCTGTGCAGGTCCGAAAAGGTCATATACGTTTCTCCTTAATGACTGCCCTTCCCTGACCGTTGTAAATCCGTAGCTGCCCATTTCCCACCCGCGTGTGAAATGCCACCGCTCCGGACTCATTCGCTCAGATGCAGGGGAAGAAAGACCGTTTTAGCGCGTGCGAATTAGAGGCGTGTTAGCAAGCCCGCATCGCCGCTGCGAATTCTCACCTGATCCTGAGCCACGCTCCCTCTCGCGACCAGCAAAACTCCTCAAGCCCAGATCAGTGTTTCCCGCAAAATACATCATTCCAAGACCCACTCGGGCCGAGAAACAGTGCATTTTGCGATGAAATATGGCCAGCCTGCGCAGTCTCCACTGGACTAAGGGCGCCGCGACGGACTCAGGTGCAACGCTATTCTGAAGCTGATTTAGGCAGCCTCACCCTTGGCGATCGCCACCATGCGGCTCATCACCTTGCCCGAAAGCAGGTTGTTGCGCACCGAAGAGCGCGTGTCCCGGTCCGCCAGCAGCTTGCGCACTTCGCTCTGGCGCGAGCCGTAGCGCAGGGCCGTGCCTTCCACTTCCGCCGCCACTTCATCGTCCGTCACCGCCACGTTTTCGATGCGTCCGAGCTCGCGCATCACCAGGCCGCGCTTGCCGCGCGTCTCCGCCTGCGGCCGAAGTTCGTCGCGAACCGACGACTCCGTCTTGCTCTGCATCGTCAGATACTCTTCCCACGGCAGGCCGAAATCGCGCTTCACGTCTTCCTTCAGATCCTGCACCAGATCGGTCAGGCGATCCTCGAAGAACGCCTGCGGCGCCTTCACTTCGGCCAGTGCCGCGAATGCATCAAGCACCTGCAGCGAATACTCCGAATCAGCCTGACGCTGCTTGTACGTCGCGATCTGCTTGCGCACGTCCTCGACCATCTCGGCATACGTGCTGAAAGCGCTGGCCGTCTGGGCCAGTTCGTCATTTGCCTCCGGCAGCGCGCGACTGCTCACGCGCGTCACATCGATGTGCACGGTGATTGTCTTGCCGCGCAGTTCCTCGTTCTCATAGTCGTCGGGCATCGTGAGCTCGACGACCTTGTGATCACCAATGCCGACGCCGACTGCCGCATCCGCCAGTCCGGGCACGTTCATGCGCTTCGGATCCAAAACCATCCCGCGGCGCGCCTGCGAGCGGAATACTTCCTCTTCGCCCAGCATGCCGACGATCGTACCTTCAATCAGGTCACCCATCTCCGCCGGACGCTCGACTTCCGTCACCACCGCATGCTCTTCGCGAATGGCATTCAGGTTGTCCTGCAACTCCTGCTCGGTGACTTCCACCACCGGCGCCGGCAGGCGAATCGACTTGTACTCCTTCAAGTCCACCACCGGTTCCAGCGGCACGACGGCCACCAGCGACAGCGGATCGGCCTTCATCTCGTCGATGCGGCCAGGACCATACGGCTCGATCTTGGCTTCGTCCAGCGCGGCCGGATACAAATCATTGGCCAGCTTGTTCGTCACCTCAGCCATGAAGGCATCCTCACCACCCATGGCGCGGATCACTGCCGCCATCGGCGCGTGACCGGGCCGGAAGCCCGGGATGCGGACCTGACGGTTCAGATCGCGCGCCACGTCGCGGCGGGCCTTTTCCAGGTCGCTCGCATCAATTCCGATCGTGATTCGCGCTTCGTGTGTATCCAGATTTTCGACTTGAAGGTTCATGTTTATTTCGCTCTCGCACTCCTAACTGGGTGCGCCGCGTTCGACGCACGTGACAATCTCATGGGGACGGTGGGACTTGAACCCACACGCCTTGCGGCACCCGATCCTAAGTCGTGCGCGTCTGCCAATTTCGCCACGTCCCCGAGTTTCCGCGCCCTAAAGCGACCGCGGATTATACTTGCGTCTGCATTCTTCCAACTCTCTCAGCAGTGGCTAAATCCGAGTAGAGTCCGCGAATCACGGCAGCGTTTGATTCGGAATGAAATACGCCCCACCCCGCACAGAGACTCCACCAGCACACATCTGACCATACTCACTCTGCACACTCATGTCTTCCTTTCGCCGCTTCCTCGATGGCCTCGGACTGGCCCTGATCACGCTGTTCGCCCTCGGCGGGCCGCTCGCGATCGGCTTCTTCGCCTTTCTTGCGCTGGGTGACGGACTCGAACTCAACAGCAGCAACCCCCTGCGCGCCGGCCGCATTTGGCTGCTCCGCGAAAATCGCCGCTTCACCGCCCTGGCCATCTCCAGCATCGCTCCGGCTGCGCCGCAACCCACCTCCGACGATGCCATGCCCGACAACATACAGTGCGCGCGCACTTACTTTACTGCACTGCGCTGGTCGCCGGCACTCTCCCTCGAACGCACCGCCGGCACATGCACCTGCTATTCCTATGTCGACGACGCGCTGCGCGACTCCCGCATTCCCTGCGCCGCCGAATAATTCCCTGCGCTATACCTTGCCTTTCTTTGCAGGCTGATTTCTGCACGCCTGCCGACTCCCGCTCACATGCTAAATACTTTGACCCTGAACCACACGCTTCGCACGCTCTATCTGGTGCGCCACGCCCACCCACAACAAAATACCGGCATCGCATACGACCGCGTGCCCGGCCCGCCGCTCGATGCGCTCGGGCAAACCGAAGCGCAGCTCGCCGCGCGCTTCCTGCAACCGCTCGGACTGCAGGCGCTTCTCTGCTCGCCGCTCCTGCGCACGCGCCAGACGGCCGACGCCATCGCAGCCACAACCGGCCTCGTGCCACTCACCGCCGAGCCGCTCGCCGAGCACCGCAGCGACGAAACGTTTGATGCTGTCCGCGCGCGCTGCGCCACGTGGCTCGCGCACGCCGAATCCGGCCCGCACGCGGTGCTCGCCGTCGTCACGCACGGCTCCCCGGTCCGCGCTCTGCTCGGCCTGCTCTCGCAAAACTCACTCGACCTCAGCCGCCACTCGTTCGCCGGCGGCAATCCCTCCCCAACAGCAGGCATCTGGCGCGCCGAACGCGCCAGCACCGGCTGGCAGCTGTCTTTCGTTTTCGAACCGCAGGCGGTTTCATCCACAAATACCCAATCATGAGAGTCAATTCTGGTTCCGCCCGCGGCCGCCGCCTGCACTCCGTGCCCGGCGACACCACCCGCCCCATTACCGACATCGTCAAACAGGCACTGTTTAACATTCTGATGGACGAAGCGCCGGGCACGCGCTGGCTCGACCTCTTCGGAGGCACCGGCGCCGTCGGCATCGAAGCGCTCAGCCGCGGCGCGGCATCGTGCGTCTTCCTCGATCTCGCCATTGCCGCCACCCGCACGATCGAGAAAAATCTCGCCGAAACCGGCCTGCGTGACAAAGCCAAGGTCATCCGCCAGGATGCGCTGAAGTTCCTCGCCGGCCGCCCCAACGCGCAATACGACTACATGTATGTCGCTCCACCCCAGCAGCGCAGCCTGTGGAGCCTCGCACTCGCTGCTCTGGACGAAAACCCTACCTGGCTGGCGGACGACGGCACCATCGTCGCTCAAATCGCGCCGGAAGAGTTCGTTGCCCTCGACCTCAAGCATCTGCAGCTGGAGGATCAGCGCACATATGGGCGCACCATGCTGTGCTTCTATTCGAAGAATCCGTAGCAACTGCGGCCGGTCGGTTTCAGCAGAACCAGCCTGTTCAGGGCGTCCCGACCACAATCACCGAAGGCACCGCCTCCAGCGAATTCGTCAGCATGCCGTCCAGCGCACCTCGCACCCACAATCCCGACGACGCGCCGCCGTCGAGGTTCAGGGCTGCGCGCACCTCCAGTTCCGGCTCGCTCGCCAGATACGTCGCCAGGTCGGTCAGCGTCCATGCTGCCGTCTGGCTGACGCCGAGCAGCACACGCCCCCGCTCGTCCAGCGCCACGAAGCTGCGTCGATTGCGCTCACCATTTTCTGGAATTCCCGGCACGACCTCGACGCCGTCCACCAGCATCGGCACGCTCTGCACCGCCTGCGTGATCGACTCATCCCCCGCATATGCCTCACGGCGCAGCCACCACAAAGACGGCTCCGCTCCACGCAGCGCGAACATGCCGCCAAAACCCTTGTACGTCCGCCCATGCGTCACTCCATCGACAACCAGAAGCGCCGCAGTGCGCCGATCTTCAAGAAAATAGCCGGCGTTGATGACCACCACCACCGCGGTCGTCTCGAACCACTCCCGCACGGTTTTCGGCGCCGCTGCGTCATACTTCAGCCGAATCGGCTGCTGCGCCGGGTCGACCCGCACCATCAGCAGCAGCTCCTCGCGCGCGCCCACCTTCGCACTCACGCCGCGCACCTCGAGCCCCGGCGCAATCTCGCGCCAGATGCCGTCGTACTCAACGACGGACGACGGACGACGGACGACAGAAGAAGCGAGCGCGGCCGACGTCGGTCGTCCGTCGTCCGTCGTCTGTCGTCGATCGATCGTCGCCGTCGGAACAACCGGCACATCAGCGGTCATCTTTCCGACGCTGCACGCCGTCAGAAGAATCGCAGCAAGCGAGGCGAGAAAACGAACGAGAGGCATAACAGGCTTCTAGATATCCAGCTTGATGCTGCCCAGCCGCTTCACCACATCCGGATCTCGATGATCGAAGAACGCGCTTGCTTTCGTGTCCAGCGCCGCGATCTGCGCCATCTCGTCGTCGCTGAGCTCGAAATCAAAGACGGAGAAATTTTCGATGATGCGGTTCGTGTGCACGGATTTCGGAATCGCAACTACGTTCCTTTGGATCAGCCAGCGTAGAATCACCTGCGCAATCAATTTTTGATGGCTCGCCCCGATCGCCCGCAAAATCTCGTTCTCGAAGATGCCGTTCCTGCCCTCAGCAAAAGGCCCCCACGATTCGACTTGGACGTCGTTCCCCTTCAGGAATTCATGAGACGCGATCTGCTGGCAGAACGGCTGCACTTCGATCTGATTCGCCGCCGGGACGATCTGGTTGTGAGTGATCAAATCGATCGCGCGATCTGGATGGAAATTGCTGATTCCAATCGCCCGCACCCGTCCTTCCCTGTAGAGCTTCTCCATCGCCCGCCAGGCGCCGTGCACATCACCATACGGCTGATGAATCAGATACAGGTCGAGATAGTTCAACTGCAATCGGTCAAGTGACTTCTGAAAGGCACTCAGAGCGCGTTCTTCGTCGGCGTCCTGAATCCAGAGCCTGGTGGTAACGAAGAGTTCCTCGCGGGCCACGCCGCTCTTGCGGATGGCGTTGCCAACGGCGACTTCATTGCAATAGCTGGCTGCGGTATCGATCAGACGATAGCCGGCCTCGATCGCAGCGCAGACGCTCTTTTCACATTCCTCGGCATCCCGAATTTGGAAGACGCCGAATCCGAGGATGGGCATCTGTACGCCGTTGTTGAGCTGTACTGTCTTCATCTATTCTCCAATCGTGGTTTGGTCAGACTCCGATTCCCCCAGCCCGATGCGCCGCCCTATCATAAATCGTCGGCCGTACCCGTCTTCTAAGAAGCCGGGTACGTTTCCTTCGTTTCGAAGGTCCGACTCACGCACGACTTCACGCACGACTGCGCCGGTGTCGCCCCTAACTGCGAATGCACCCCTCCGTCCCCGGCACGCCCAGCATCCGTACAATCACCCCTGTGACCCTTACCTCTCCCATCACCATCGTTGGCGGCGGCCTCGCCGGAACCGAAGCAGCGTGGCAGATCGCCCGCCGTGGCGTGCCTGTGCGTTTGCACGAAATGCGCCCGGTTCGCCGCACGCCCGCCCACTCCACCGACAAGCTCGCCGAACTCGTCTGCAGCAATTCGTTCGGCGCCGACGACATCACCAAAGCGCCCGGCCTGCTGAAGCACGAAATGCGCAGGCTCGGCTCGCTCCTCATCGAATGCGCCGCCGAAGCCACCGTCCCCGCCGGCGCCGCACTCGCCGTCGACCGCGACGTATTTGCCGACGCCGTCACTTCGCGCATCCAGTCGCATCCGCTCATCGAAGTGGTGCGCAACGAAGTCACCGAAATCCCGGCCGGCGTCACGATCATCGCCAGCGGCCCGCTCACTTCCGATACCCTCGCCGCAGACATCGCCCGCCGCAGCGGCAGCCAGCATCTCTATTTCTGGGATGCCATCGCCCCGATCGTCACTCACGAATCGGTCGACTTTTCCATCGCCTTCCGCGCCTCCCGCTACGGCAAAGACGCGGCGACGGCCGAAGGCGAGCCCGAAGCACAAGGCGATTACATCAACTGCCCAATGTCGAAGGACGAGTACTACGCCTTCATCGACGCACTCATCGCCGCCGAAACTGCAGCGCTGCGCGAATTCGAGCTCGCCGAAAAAGACCACTTCTTCGAAGGCTGTCTGCCCGTCGAAGTGCTCGCCCGCCGCGGCCGCGACGCCCTCGCCTACGGGCCGATGCGCCCGGTCGGCATCCGCGACCCGCGCACCAACAAGCGCCCATATGCCGTCGTCCAGCTCCGCCAGGACAACGTCGCCGGCACGCTCTACAACCTCGTCGGCTTTCAGACCAACCTGAAGTTCGGCGAACAGGATCGCGTCCTGCGCATGATCCCCGGTTTGACGACCGCCGAATTCGTACGCTACGGCGTCATGCACCGCAACACCTTCATCAATTCGCCCACGCTGCTCCACCCAACGCTGCGCTTTCGCGCCTCTGCCGACACAGCCGGCGCCGACCCGCTCTTCTTCGCCGGCCAGATCGTCGGCGTCGAAGGCTACGCCGGCAACGCCGCCACCGGCCTGCTCGCCGGCATCAATGCCGTCGAAGCCCTGCACGGCCGCCCGGAGATCACGCTCCCCCCGACCACCATGCTCGGCGCGCTCTGCCACTACGTCACGCACTGCGAGCCGAAGCACTTCCAGCCGATGAAGGCCGCCTTCGGCCTCTTTCCAGCGCTGGAAAATCCGCCCCGCGACAAACGCGTGCGCGCCGAGCTCTATTCCGAACGGGCCCGTGCCGCCCTCGAACAAGCCATCGCCGAGCATCCCGCCCTCACGGCCTAAGTTCCTGTCCATAAGTTTTGTCCGGCAGATTCGCCTCCCCCGCTTTGCGGGGGAGGCGAATCTGCCGCCAGAACTTTTGGCGACTCACTTAGCACCAAAACTGCCACCCATGCCCGGCTTCCTCGCCGACGCCGACCTCGGCGTCAACCCGATCGAATCCGCCCGGCTGCGCCGCGTCGCAGCCGGGCGCAGCTACGTCGATCTGACCAGCAGCAACCCGACTGCGCACGGACTGCTCTTCCCGCCGGAAATCCTGCGCACAGCCGCAGCAGACTTCTGGGACACGCGACGCTACCGGCCCGATCCGCGCGGCGCTCTGCCCGCGCGCGAGTCAATCGCCTCGTACTACGCCGCACACCGCGCCCCCACCGCCGCCCCGTTCGCCACCAAATTCGACCCGGAACACATCTTCCTCACTGCCAGCACCAGCGAAGCCTACGGCCTGCTCTTCGCCCTGCTCACCGAACCCGGCGACAACGTGCTCGCCCCGCGTGCGACCTACCCGCTCTTCGAGCATTTCGCTGCCGTGCACCACATCGAGTTGCGCACCTACGAGCTGGATGAATCACGCGACTGGACCATCGACGAACAAAGCCTGCTCGACGCCGTCGACGCGCGCTCGCGCGCCGTGCTGCTCATTTCGCCGCACAATCCCACCGGTATGGTCGTGCGCACGCCGATCGCAGCGCTCGACGCGCTCGGCCTGCCGCTCATCTGCGACGAAGTGTTCGCCGAATTCAACCAGCTCGACGAGCCGACCCCGCTCGTTGCCGCGCTGCACCCGGGACTGCCCTGCTTCACGCTGAACGGCATCAGCAAAATGTTCGCCCTGCCAGACCTGAAGCTGGGCTGGGTGCTGATGAACCCGCCCGCCGCCGCGCAGTTCGGCCCGCGCTTCGAAATCCTCAACGACGCCTACCTGAGCGCGAATTCGCTCACGCAGCACATGCTGCCGAGCCTGTTCGCGCACGGCATGCCGTTCATGGAAACGATGCGCACACGCTTTCGCGCGCACGTCGACCTTGCACTGAATATCCTGGCCGCGCATCCAGCCTTCGAAGTGCAGCGCCCCGCCGGCGGCTACTATCTCTTCCCCCGCGTGCGCAGCTGGGATGACGAGGATGCGCTCGTCGTGCACCTGCTCGAACGCGGCGTGCTCGTTCATCCCGGCTACTACTACGGCCTCGACGCGGAACGCGACGGCGCACACATCATGATCTCGTGCCTCACGAACCTGGAGGCGCTTAGGCGAGGGGTGACAGTGATAGTCGATAGTGATAGTCGATAGTGGACATGGTTCAGCTTCACTATTTCACTATCACTATTCACCATCACTATCCACTACACTCCCCCCATGCACATCGTCCACGTCTCCGTCCACGTCCGGCCCGACGCGATCGACGCGTTCACGGCCGCCACTCTCGACAACGCCCGCAACAGCATGCAGGAGCCAGGCGTGCTGCGCTTCGACGTGCTGCAGCAGCCCGACGATCCGGCGCGCTTCCTGCTCGTGGAGTGCTACCGCACACACGCCGATCAGCTCGCGCACCGCGAAACCGCGCACTACCTGCGCTGGCGCGACGCCGTCGCCCCGCTGATGGCCGAGCCGCGCGCGGCGGTGAAGTACGCGCCGGTCTACTGGTCCGCAGGAGAAACCCGATGAGCGAGCCAACGGTCGTCCGTCGTCCGTCGTCCGTCGTCGGCCCGACCGTCCCCTCGCCTCGCTCGGGGCAGGCAGTCAGCTCGTTCGAATTCGCCACCGCCCAGCGCATCGTTTTTGGCGCAGGCAAATCAGCCGAAATCGGGCGCATCGCCGCCGCATTCGGCAAGCGCGCGCTGCTGGTGGCCTCGAGCGCAGCGCGCGTCGCCGCGATCCAGTCCTCGCTCAGCGCCGCCGGCGTCGAGGTAATGCTCTTCGAAACCCGCGGTGAACCACGCATCGAGACTGCCGAGCGCGGCGCGCAGACGGCCCTCGACGCACGTGCAGACATGGTCATCGCCGTCGGCGGCGGCAGCGGCATCGATGCCGGCAAAGCCATCGCCGCGCTCGCAGCCAATCCAGGCGGCGCACTCGAATATCTCGAAGTCATCGGCCGCGGCAAGTCACTCGCGAACGCGCCACTGCCCTTCATCGCTATGCCGACCACCTCCGGCTCCGGCGCCGAAGTCACGCGCAACGCCGTGCTGACTTCGCCCGCGCACGGCGTCAAAGCCAGCCTGCGCAGTCCGCTCATGCTCCCGCGCGTGGCGCTGGTCGACCCGCTGCTGACGCTCGACCTGCCGCCGGCGGCAACGGCCGCCACTGGCATGGACGCGCTGGCGCAGCTGATCGAACCGTTTGTCTCGCTGCGCGCCAACCCGTTCAGCGACGCGTTTTGCCGCGAAGGGCTGCCTCGTATCGCGCATTCTTTGCGTAATGCCTATGCGAATGGGAATGACGTTGCTGCGCGCGAGGACATGAGCCTCGCCAGCCTCTGCGGCGGACTGGCGCTCGCGAACGCCGGCCTCGGCGCCGTCCACGGTTTCGCCGCCCCCATCGGCGGCGCCTTCCCCGCTCCTCACGGCGCCGTCTGCGCCGCTCTGCTCCCCGCCGTCTGGCGCACCAACGTCGCTGCTCTGCGCACTCGCGCTCCCGAAAATCCCGCGCTCGCTCGCTTCACCGAAATCGCTCGCATCCTCACCGGCAACCCACACGCCTCCGCCGACGACGGCGCCAACTGGCTCGCCCAGCTCCGCTCCGACCTCGCCATCCCCCCGCTCTCTGCCTATGGCATCGACCCCGCCGATTTCCCCACCCTCGTCGAAAACGCCGCCGCCGCCAGCTCCATGCAGGCCAACCCAATCAAACTCACGGTGGAGGAGCTGGAAGCTTTGCTAAGTTGATGGATTTGTGGATGTGCGGAGTACTAGTCGATAGTGGATAGTGATAGTGGATAGTTGTGCCCGTCCGCTATCTACTATCACTATCGACTATCACTATCGACTATCACTATCCACTATCACTATCCACTATTACTATCTACTATCACTATCCACTATCACTATCTACTATCACTATCCACTACCTGCCTGCGCCCCGCCTCCGCGCTGGCAATCGCGCCGAAGACCATCGCCAGGCTCTTGATATTGTCCGACGCCGGCGTCTCAGGGACTGCGCCGCTGCACACCGCCTCGACGAAATTCCGAATGCAGCTGTCATGCCCATCCTCGAAGCCGGTGGTGTCCAGCTCCGGCAGTTCCACCGGTTCAACCACCCGCATGAACGCCGCCGGCGCTCCTTCCGGCACAACTTCGGCCTGGAACCCGTCGCCGCCGTCCCAGCGCGCGCTGCCGCGCGTGCCGATCAGCCGCCAGTCGCTCTCCCACGTCGTCCGCAGCCCCTCGGCGCACCAGCTGCCCCGATACGTCGCCGTGATGCCGCGCGTCATCTCAAAAATCGCCACCGCCGACGCGTCATGGTCATACCACGATCCG
>CAXNFZ010000022.1:0-19361 GCA_964201495.1 Chloroflexota bacterium
CGCGAAGCCGCGAAGAACGCGAAGAGGTCTGAGCTCTGTCACCGAAGACCTTTCCTCAAGCGAGGGCGCGTAAACGCTGTAAAAGATTTTCTCTTTGCGTTCTTCGCGGCTTCGCGTGAGATAAAACTGCCATCGATCTCTGCCTCCGACCCTGGATATACCCTGCTTCGGATGCGTGCGCATGAGCATCTTTATTTTTCGTGCTGACGCGAAATTCAGACCATTCGAAGGTCGAATCGGCTATCTGCCTGCGAAGGGATGCACTTGTGAAAACAGCGTTGACATCGTGCGTGCGGATCGTTACCATCACAAGCGTTCGATATGAAGACGTTCCACACGCATCCATCTGCTGCAGCATGTGCGGCTGCCGCACGGGTTCTCTCGTGTCGATGTGTACACGTCTGTTGTAGATAGCGGGTTCCAATTGCCTGCGAATTCGTGGCAAATCACCAGGGAATTCACGATGGAGCCCGCGTCACTTTCCTCTCTTTCTCGTCTCTCATTCGTGCAACGACACAGGTCGGTGGATTTTTCCATTGTGAAATGCGTGCGCCATTTCTGCGAATTGCGGACGGCGAGCATGTGCGATGGAACACACTGATCCAGGGCTGAGCGGTCGTCGCTGCTCATCTTTTCGCGCGCGATTTCGTGCGCCTGTTTTAGTAGATGTTCATGCGAAAGATTTCATCGGCATGAGCATCTGCGACATAAAGGAATTGAATGATGTTCAAGACAGTGAATTCTCGAATCACGATCGCTTCGGCGCTGGCAGCCGTGGTGCTGGCTGCATGCGGTGCTCCTGCTGCAACGCCGGCCCCGGCAGCCGGGCAGAAGGCTCCGACAGAGCCGATCATCATCGGCGTGAGCGGCCCGCTGACCGGGCAGAACGCGCGCTATGGCGAGCAGTGGAAGAAGGGGTTCGATCTGGCGCTCGAAGAGATCAACGGCGCCGGCGGTGTGGACGGCCGCAAGATCGAGTACGTCTTCGAAGATTCGCAGAGCGACCCGAAGCAGTCGGTGGTGGTGGCGCAGAAGTTCGTTGCGGACCCGCGCATCATCGTCGAGATCGGAGACTTCAGCAGCGGCGCATCGATGGCGGCGTCGAAGATCTACGAGCGCGGCGGCCTGGTGCAGTTCGGCATGACGAACTCGCATCCGGACTTCACGAAGGGCGGCGGCGAGTACACATGGAGCAACTCTTCGACGCAGTCGCAGCTTTCACCGGCACTCGCCGAACTGGCGGTGGCGACGGTCGGTCTGAAGAAGCCGGCCGTGCTGTATCTGAACACGGACTGGGGCAAGACGACGTATCAGTTGTTCGAGGAAAAAGCGAAGAGCCTCGGCGCGGAGATCGTGGCGAACGAAGCCTACCTGCCGGAAGAAAAAGATTTCAAGTCTGCGCTGACGCGCGTGCGTGATGCGAACCCCGATGGGCTGATTCTGATTTCGTATCAGGCCGATGGTGCGTTGATCGTGCAGCAGCTCGAAGGCGCCGGCCTCAAGCTGCCCATCGTCGGCGCGAGCTCGCTGCAGTCGCCCGATTTTCTGAAGCTCGGCGGCAAGGCGGCCGAGGGTGTGCTGCTGCGCGCGCAGTTCCTGCCGAGTGATTCGCAGCCGCGCATCAAGAACTTCGTCGATAAGTACCAGGCGAAGTACAACGAGACGCCGGACTTCTTCGCCACCCACGCTTACGACACGATCAAGCTGTTGACGGAAGCGATCAAAATCGGCGGCGCGACGCGTGAGGGCGTGAAGACTGCGCTGGCGCAGCTGAAGGACGTGCCGAGCGTGATCTACGGCAAGGTGACGTTCGACAAGGAAACGCGGCGCGTGAGTGATCCGACCTTCGTGAACCTCGTCGTCAAGAACGGTGAGTTCGTGGCGTGGGAAGGGAAGTAAATCGATGAACGCACACACCGACCGGCAGCAGACATTGGCTGTGCTGGCCGACGAGCTTGCGGCGCGCTTTTCTGCGCGCGCCGCGCAGCACGATCTGGACGGGACGTTCCCGGACGAAAACTTCGTCGATCTGCACGCATCTGGTTTTCTGAAGGCGGTGATCCCCGCACGCTTTGGTGGGGATGGGGCGACGATCGCCGACATGGTGATCGCGATGGAGCATCTCGGGCGGGGCGACGGCGCCACGGCGATGCCGACGGCGATGCTGGTGCAGCTGCTCGGCCGTTTGAACGACGAGCTGATATGGCCTGAGGCGCTCGCTGAGGAAATTTGCCGCGACGTCGTGGTGAACGGCGGGCTGGTGAACAGCGTGGTCACCGAATCGGAGCTGGGCAGCATTTCACGCGGCGGAGCGCCGCGCACGACCGCGACGCCGTCCGACGGCGGCTGGCGCGTGAACGGGCGCAAGCGCTTCGCCAGTGGTGCGCCGGCGCTGCGCTGGCTGCTGGTGGCGGTGGTGCTGCCGCCAAGTGCTGCGGCGCCGGACGGCGAGACAGCCACCGCCGTCGTGCGGAGTGATTCGCCCGGACTGAAGATCGTGCCGGCGTGGGCCGGCAGCCTGAGCCTGCGTGCGGCGGGCAACGAGGACATCCTGTTCGAGGATGTCTTCGTGCCGGAGGACAAGCTGATCGGTCGCACGCCCATCGCGCCGCGCCACGGGCCTGCGATGATCCCCGGCACGAACGGGTGGAACCTGGCCATCGCGGCGGTGTACCTCGGGATCGGCCAGGCGGCGGTGGATGCCGCCTGCGATTACGCCAACGGCCGTGCGCCGACGGGCCTGGGCGGTCGCGCGATCGCGGATCTGACGCACATTCAGCAGTGGATCGGTGAAATGCAGATCGCACTGGATGCCGCACGCGCCGTGCTGCGCGATACGGCGCAGGCGTGGACTGCGCAGCCGGATCTGCGGCCGACGCTCGGGCCGCGCATTGCTGCGGCGAAGCATCTGTGCACGAACAGTGCGTGCACGGCAAGCGAGAAGGCGCTGCGGGTCGCGGGGGGATTCAGTCTGACGCGCGACTTCGCCATCGAACGTTACTTTCGCGACGCACGCGCCGGTCTGTTTCATCCGCCGCAGGACGATCTGGCGACGGCGTATGTCGGCCGCGCGGTGCTGAGCAGCCGTGCGCATAAATTGTCGTGAGGTGTAACTACTCAGGCCATCCATTTTTCCAACGCGAAACGCGCTATTTCTTCCCCTCAAAGGGGGGAAGGAATAGCGCGTTTCGCGGGAAATACTGATTTAGGCCTGAGTAGTTACCGTGAGGTGAGGAGAACGATGTCGATCAATAACAACAACAACAACACGGACGTTGCCGATGGACTGGCTGGGCTGCAGCAGGATGCTGCGCTGTGGCAGTTGCGTGCGGCGCGCGTGGACGTGAAGAATTTTCTGCAGGGCAGCGACGTGACGCTGTTCGAGCCGATCGGTCGAACCGAATTCGGCGTCATCGAGCGGCATCTCATCGGGCTGCGTGTGGGCGTGATCACACGCTCAGATGCGATCGTCGAGCGGCATCGCGCAGCGCTGAATGCACTCGGCGCCGACGCTGCACAGGTGCAGGCCGTGGAAGCGGGTGCACATGGAGAGCTGCCGAAAAAAATCGCCGCCGCACTGAGATTCAGCGACAAGATCACGCGCGAGCCGCGAGATGCGTCGCCGGAAGACATCGCAGAATTGAAGGCGAGCGGCTTCGTTGCGCAGGACATCGTGACGCTGGGGCAGTTGATTTCCTATCTGAGTTTTCAGGTGCGCCTGCTTGCGGGCTTGCGCGCGCTGGGAGGCGCCAAGTGAGCCATTCGAACAACGCCGTAAAAGAATTTACGGTCGACCCGCTGAACTGGCAGCCGTGGGTGGAGACGGTCGATGTGAAGGCGCTGACGCCGGCGCAGATCGACGTGCTTTCTGAAGCGCCGGGCGGGCTGGAAAAAATCGGCCCGTACTATGCGCTGCTGGCGCATGACCCGGAAGTGCTGCGCGAGCGCACGCGATTGTTCAATGCCGTGATGTACGGACGCGGTGGTCTGCCGCGTCGTGAGCGTGAGCTGGCGAGCGTGGCTGGTTCGCGTGTGAACGGCTGCACCTACTGCGCCTCGGTGCATGGGCGCATTTACAACGACCTGACGAAGCGCACCGACGTGATCCAGCGAATATTCACCGAAGGCGTCGATACGCAGCTGGAGCCGCGCGAGCGTGCTGTCGTCGATTTCAGCGTTGTGCTGACGCGTTCACCCGAGCTCGTGACCGCTGACGATCTGCAGCCGCTGCGGGATGCGGGGTTGAGCGAGGCGGAGATTCTCGATCTTATTCACGTCGTGGCCATGTTTGCGTGGGCGAACCGCCTGCTGCAGACGCTCGGGCATCCGACGCGCGACGAAGTCGTGCTCACGTAATCGATACGATTTTTAAAACCATGGATCCGACACTGCGGACATTCATCGATCAGACGATCAACGGGCTTGCGATCGGCAACGTATATGCACTGACAGCCGTGGGGCTGGCGTTGATTTTCGGCGTGGCGAATCTGATCAACTTCGCGCACGGATCCGTGTACATGATCGGAGCGTACGTCGGCTGGGTGTGCGTGACGTGGCTGGGGTGGCCGTTGCCGGCGAGCTTTGCCGCGGTGGCCGTCGTCTGCGGCGCGCTGGGTGTGGCGCTGGAACGCTTCGGCCTGCAGGGGCTGCATCGCAAGGCGCGCATCGCGCCGTTGCTGGCGACGATCGGCATCAGCTTCGCACTCGACCAGGCGACGCAGCTGTTGTTCACGGCCAATCCACAGTCGTTTCCGAATCCGCTGCCTGCGGAACGCATCGCACTGGGTGGAGTGAGCATCGGCGCGATCGACGTTCTGATTGCCGTCGTCGGGGTGAGCGCTGCAGGAATTCTGTTCGGATTTCTGCGCTTCACGCAGCTCGGCTGGGCGCTGCGAGCGACGGCTCAGGATCGTGATGCTGCGCAGCAGATGGGTGTGGATGTCGAAGGAGTGAATCGTGCGACATTCGGCATCGCAGGCGTGCTGGGCGGCCTGGCGGGTGCGCTGGTGGGCTTGTACTTCGCCACGGTGTATCCGACGATGAGTTTTCAGGCGGGCATCAAGGGCTTTGCAGCGAACCTGCTCGGCGGGCTCGGCAATGTGCCGGGCTCGGTCGTCGGCGGCGTGGTGCTGGGCCTGGTGGAAAGCTACGGCGTGGCGGCGTTCGGCGCGACCTATCGCAACCTGTTCGCGTTCGCGATTCTGATCGGCGTGCTGGTCGTGCGGCCGGCCGGATTGTTCTCACGAAGACGGACGCTGCCGCCCGAGCCGATGACCGGCACGTTCGTGCCGAACAGCCGGCCGGTGCGCGTGCCGCGCGCTGTGGTGATCGGTGGGATCGCCGTCGCCCTGTGTTTTCCTGTGCTTGTGTCGGATCCGTATCTTCTGCAGATACTGACGAATGCGTGGCTGCTGGCGATGGTTGCGCTGAGCCTGACGCTGGTGACGGGCACGGCGGGTCAGTCGTCGCTGGGCCAGGCGGGGTTCATGGCGATCGGCGCGTATGCGTCGGCGCTGCTGAGCCTGCGGGCAGGGCTGCCGTTCGAGATTGCGCTGATTGCTGGAAGCCTGATTGCTGCGGTGCTCGGCACATTGCTGGTGCTGCCGGCGTTTCGCCTGCGCGCGCATTACGTGGCGATCGCCACTCTCGGCATCGGCGAGATGGTGAATCAGGTGATCGCAAACTGGGACGGCTTGACGAACGGCGTGCTGGGATTGACGAACATCCCGCCGCCGAGCCTGTTTGGGATCGAGATGGTCACGCCACGCGCGACGTACTGGTATTCGCTGGCGCTGCTGTTGCTGGTGGCGCTTCTGCAGCTGCGGCTGCTGCGCTCGCATCTTGGGCGAACCTGGCGAGCGATTCGAGAGGATGATGTTGCTGCGCAGTCGGCCGGCGTCGGGCTGAACCGTTACAAGGCGCTGGCGTTCGCCGTGAGCGCCGGCATGGCCGGCATGGCCGGGGCGTTCAGTGGTCACATGTATTCGTACATTAATCACGAGACGTTCGCGAGCTCGACATCGATTCTGGCGTTGACGATGGCGATCTTGGGCGGCATGGGCAACATGGTCGGCGCGGTCGTCGGCGCGGTGCTGCTTACAGCGCTGCCGGAAGTATTCCGCGGCCTCGTCGACTATCGGTACCTGGTCTACGGCGTGGTGCTGCTTCTGCTGGTGCGCTTCCGGCCGCAGGGGCTGCTGGGGACGGTGTAGGCATGGCGCAACTGGAAATCCACAATCTCACACGCAGCTTCGACGGTGTGCTGGCGGTCGATGACGTGAGCTTCGACGTGCGGGACGGCGAGACGGTGAGCGTGATCGGTCCGAACGGTGCGGGCAAGACCACGTTATTTAATCTCGTCACCGGGGTCGACGCGCCGACGCAGGGCCGCATCAATTTCGACGGCCGTTCACTGCTGAAGCTTGCGCCGCAGGAGTACGCCGGCGTCGGCATCGCGCGCACGTTTCAGCATGGGCGCGTATTCGGAAACCTGAGCGTGATGGACAACGTGCTGATCGGTGCGCACGCTCGTTCGCAGGCGCCGTCGCGTGGGCCGCTGGTGGAGCTGGTGCGTGCGCTGGTGCAGGGGAAGGCGGTGCGCGAGGAAGAGCGCGCGCTGCGGCGTGAAGCGGAGGAAATCCTTGCGCTCTTCGGTGAGCGGCTGCTGCCGCGGCGGGAACAGCAGGCGTTCGGTTTGTCGTACGCCAATCGTCGGCGCGTCGAAATGGCGCGCGCGCTGATGGCGCGGCCGCGGCTGTTGCTGTTGGATGAGCCGACTGCGGGGATGAACCCGACCGAGACGCGCGAGATTCTGGAATTCATTCGCGAGCTGCGGCAGCGCGGTATGACGATCCTGCTGATCGAGCACAAGCTGTCGCTGGTGATGGAGCTGAGCGACCGCGTCGTCGTGATGGACAACGGGCGCAAAATTTCGGAAGGTGCGCCGCATGTCGTGCGCAACGATCCGAAGGTGATCGAGGCATATCTCGGCACGAAGACCCATGAGCGCGAACGCGCGGCGCGCTCTGCGCCGGCGGAGCGCGGCAGTGGAGGAGACGGAATATGAGCAGCCGGGAAATCGGCGCGTCCAACGACGTGCTGCTGCAGCTGAGCGAACTCGATACGTTCTACGGCCCGAGCCAGGTACATTTCGGCATGAGCCTGCACGTGCGGCGCGGCGAAATCGTGTGCCTGCTCGGCGGCAACGCCAGCGGCAAGAGCACGACCATGAAGGTGATTCTTGGGCTGGTCAAGCCGCGGACGGGTGAGATTCATTTCGATGGCCATGACCTGCGGCCGTTGAGTACGCCGCAGATCGTGCGACTCGGCATCGGTTCGGTGCCGGAAGCGCGTCGTATTTTCGGTGCGATGACGGTGCGCGAAAATTTGCTGATGGGTGCGTATACGCGTCGTGATCGCGCAGCTGTGGCCGAAGACTACGAGCGCGTGCTGGAAATATTTCCGCGCCTGCGCGAGCGACTGCAGCAGCGCGGCGGCGTGCTGAGCGGCGGCGAGCAGCAGATGCTGGCGATGGCGCGTGCGCTGATGGGACGACCGCGCATGATCTGCATGGATGAGCCGACGATGGGGTTGTCGCCGCTCTTCGTGGATAAGGTGCTCGATCTGATACAGACGATCAATGCCCAGGGGATTACCGTGCTGATGGTGGAGCAGAGCGCGAATCTGGCGTTGCAAATCGCAGATCGCGGCTATGTGCTGCAGAACGGCCGCATCGTGGTCGAAGGGGACGCGCGCGATCTGCTGCTTAGCAGCGATATTCAGGAAGCGTACCTGGGCGGCCAGGAGTATGTGATTTAGGTGCGGGCGATGGCGTGTTTCGCGGATACCAATTGGGCTTTGCGCACTCCCTGATTTAGAGCGCGTTGAACATGCCCCACACGACGAGCACGATGCTCGCGACGATCGCGGCGAGCGCGAGCGCGCTGCGGTACAGGCGGCGGAGAATTCCCCATGTTCCGCTGCGCCAGCCTGCGACGACGCCCCACAGGATCACGCCGGTCAGAATGGCGAGCACAGGAAGCAGCGAGAACAGCGGAAGTATGTCGCTTGTCACCCCGACGAGAAACGAGTAATCGTTTCCAGCGATGGCAGCGATGGCGGCGCCAAAAATGCCGCCGACGAACACGATGATTCCGAATGTGTAGAGCGCCGCTGCCCATGGCATCGCGCGCGCAGCGAACGGCATTGGGTGTGAAGAGCGGCGGCTGAGCAGCAGCCGCAGCAGCCAGCCGAGCGGCATCAATACTATGCCGCTGAGCAGCACGAGCACTGCAGCGGCGAGCGCGAGGAACTGCTGTTGCCGCGCAGTCGATGGTGCGTTGAGCATTTGTCCGACTACGGGGACGGTGATCAGGGAGTTCTTGCCGACGAACGCGATTGACCCGCCTGCGTCGATGCAAGTGCTGTCGGGCTGCTGATCAGGACGCGCGATAAACGCCTGTGTGATGCCGTCGGCGCAATCGTTCATGGGGAATGCGCCGTGCGCGCTGTTCGGGAATGTGAACACGTATGCGGCGCTGAGCGTCGCGGCGACTGCGGTGCCGTTCGAGGGCGGCGTGATCGGGTCGAATCGTCCGTTCAACACGAGCGTGGGGATATCGCTGCGCACCGGTTCATTTGCGGGGGGCGGCAGAGCAGCAACGTTCCACGCGCGACAGACGCGCAGCAGCAACTCGGCATCGGAGGCGGCATGCGCAGAAATTTGCGGACGCAGCGTGGAAAAGTCGAGCTGCTGCGGGTCGAATCCGGCGTCTTCTGCGCAGATCACGGAGAAGTACATTCCATGCGCGACTGATTTGTCGAAGACGAACAAGCTGGCGAGATTGCCAGCGAAGCCGGTGTCTCCGCTGCGCAGATCGATGATCAGCCTGGGCAGGAGTGGAAGCAATTCTGCTGAATAGAGCGATTGAAAAAACAGACCTTGCAGCGTCTGGCCGTCGAGCCATGCGTTGTACGTGCGGCCGGTATTCGGGTCATCCACGCGCATGCGGAGCGGTGCGGCGTCGAGCTGGGCAATGAGGTCGAAGTAGGTCGCTTCGAGATTTGGGTAATCGATGCTGCAGACCGGATGGGCTGTGCACGCGGCGAAGAATTCGGTCAGGGCGCGATTTTCGCTGCGCGCGGCGGCAGCGACGAAGCTTTCTGCGAGCGGGGCGACGGCGTCGAGAATGACGCTGCGAAGTGCGTTCGGGATTTCGCGCGTTGCGTGTTGCGCGAGCTGCGAGCCGTAGGAGACGCCGTACAGGTTGATTTTTTCGTAGCCGAGCGCGCGGCGCACGTCGTCGATGTCGCGCGCGTTTTCGATCGAGTCGAAGGCGTCGAGGCGCACGCCTTCACGCGCCAGCCGTTCGCGGCAATGCAGCATGGCCTGCTCGTTCGTGCGGGCGGCTTCTTCGTACGACAGCAAGTCTTCGGCGGTGCGCACGGCGGCGTCGTACGTTTCGGTGCAGCCCAGGAATGGCTGCGAGCGACCGGTGCCGCGCTGGTCGAAGAGCACGATGTCGCGCTGCGTGCGCACGGCATGGCTGCGCATCAGCAGCTGGTATGTGTCGATCGTGCCGCCGCCCGGGCCGCCCTGCAGCAGGAAGAGCGGATCCGGTTCGGGGGTGTCGCCGGTGGCGCCGAGCACGACCACGGCGAGCCGCAGGGTGCGCGCGTCGTCTGCGCCGTGTGTTTCCGGCACGGTCACGTAACCGCAGCGCATGCGCTCGTCCGGATCCGGAGCCAGCAGATTCCATGGGCTGTCGGTCTGCGGCGTGAGCAGCGGTGCGCAGTCGGACGGCGTGAACGTCGGGACGGACTGTGCGTGAACGGTGCGGGTGTGAACGACAGGAATCAGTGTGAGTGCGGCGGCTGCGAGAACGGATGTAAGAACCTGGAGATATTTCATTTCAGGCGAAGGTGCGCAGTCGCGAAGCGGAATAAAACTACACCGACCCGAAGGTCATTCCCTGTTGGATCAGCCACTTGCGATAGGCGATGGCAGTGCGATCACTTTTGAGATGCAGCTCGGCCTGCAGGTCGAGCGGCAGAAGCTCGGGGCGCTGCGAGCGCAGGATCGGTGCGTCTTGTCCGAAGATCGTGTCCTGAAAAGTCACCAGGTCTTCGGCTGGCGAATCATGCATGTAGTTCTCAGCCATGATCATGTATGCCGTGGTGTCGACAAGATCATTTGGTGTGACGAACATGATGATCGAGAGCGTCTGCGCCGGCGAATCCTTGCGCAGATAGGCGGTGAGTGGACGCAGCGCCTTGTAGGTGTAAGCGACCTCTGCGGCCTTGCCGTCGCCGTAGCCGTTCGGCTGGAAGACGCGCACGTTGCGAGAGACGACGCCTTCGTCGGTGATCTCGGCCTCGTAGTCGGAGATCTCCGGCCGTTCTTTGACGCCGAGGTAGCCGCCGTGAATGAACGGGAAGTGCGCCACGTCGAGAAAGTTTTCGACTACGCGCGGTGCGCTGGCCTGGACGCGATACGGTCCGCTGGGGACTTTGCGAAACGCGTCGTCGAACCATTCGTCGAAGATCGGAATGTCTTTCGTCGGCGTTCCGAGGGAAACCCAGACGTAGCCGCAGGCTTCCCGGCAGTGATAGGTGGTCGCGACGGCTTTGGACGGCGGCGCCTGGTCGGGATGAGCCGGGATGTGCACACACTTGCCGGATTCGTCATATTGCCAGCCGTGGTATGGGCAGGCGAGTCGGCCGTCGCATACTGCGCCGAGTGAAAGGCGCGTGCCGCGATGCACGCAGAGATCGCGCCATGCGCGCGGGCCGTCGGGTGACTGCCATACGACGATGTCTTCGCCGAGCAGGCGAGTGCCGAGCACAGGTGTGTGTTCAAGCTGCTGGATTGTGGCGACGACGTGCCAGTCGTCGAGGAGTAATTTGTCCTGGATCATTGAGGTGTCTCGAGATGCCTGCGGTGAATGCGGCTATTTTAGTCGGGCGCCTGCCGAGAGGTGCATCCGCGGGCTGGGGCGAATTTCGACAGCAGATCTTCCTCACGCGAAGCCGCGAAGAACGCGAAGTAAAAGGCTTGTGGTGGTCTTTCCGCACCTTCGCTTGAGGAAGATTCTTCGGCGACGGAATTCAGTCCTCTTTGCGTTCTTCGCGGCTTCGCGTGAGAAATGTATTTGCCTCCAACGGGGGATACACCTAACGTCGTACACTGCGCTCATGCTGGCATGGATCCCGATTCCTTTTCTCGTAGTGTGCGTGTTCTTTTTGCTGCGCGCGGAGACAGCGCAGCCGCGCGACGTGCGCGGTGTGCGCATCTGGAAGCCGACAGCGACGATCATGGTGATCGCCGTTGCACTGCTGGCGCTGCCGCAGGCGAAGTCGATTTTGCATGTCGGGTTGATCGCGCTCGGTCTGGTGTTTTGTCTCGTCGGCGACGTGTATCTGATCGACGGAGATCGGCCGGAGACGTTCATGCGCGGGCTGATCGCATTTCTCGTCGGACATCTGGTGTTCATCGCGGCATTCACCGTGGCGCAGCGGACGAGCGGGGTGTTGCCCAGCCTCGAGCGTGAGGGGATCGTCGCTGTGGTGCTGGCCGTGCTCGTGGCGCTGCTGTTCGTCTATATGCGCGAGGGGATGGGCGAAATGCGCGGGCCGGTGCTCGTGTACATGACGGTGATCGCGCTGATGGTGCATCGCGCCGTCGGGGGGCTGGATATGAACCGGCTCACACTCGGGCCCGTTCTGGCCGTCGGCGGTGCGTTTCTTTTTCTGATCAGTGACGCCATTCTTGCGCTGAACCGCTTCGTCTTTCCGCCCGACCCGTCTGCGCCGTCTTCAGAGAATCGCGATCGAATGTGGGTGCTGTGCACGTACTACGCGGCGATCAGCCTGATTGCGCTGAGCTGTGCGGTTTGATGTTTCAGATTTCAGATTTCGTAACTACTCAGGCCATCCATTTTTCCAACGCGAAACGCGTCATTCCTTCCCCCGAAGGGGGAAGGAGTGGCGCGTTTCGCGGGAAATACTGATTTGGGCCTGAGTAGCTACGAAATCTGAAATTCCCTACTTGTTCATCTCCGTCTCGAAGTACGCCAGCAATGCGTCGATTTCCACCGGCTTGAGGGTCTGCCCCAGATTTTGCGGCATGACGCCGTCGGGGTAGCCCTCGACGACGAATGCGCCGGGCTTGACGATGCTTTCGTGCAGGTAGTCGCGTGCGGAGACGCCGGGCTTGCGCGTGGCGGCGATCTTCCAGATGCCGTGCATCGACGGGCCGACGATCTTCTGGCCTTCCTGGATGCCGTGGCAGGTGTTGCATGCAGCGCGGGCGAAAACCTGTTTCCCCAGCTCTGCGCCGGCGAGCGCCGACGTATCGACGGTGGGCCTGGGTTCGATTTTCGTCAGCGGCACGACTGCGCGTGCTTCACCGCGGCCGGGGATGGGCACGCCCAGCGTCAGTGCGAGCACTACGACTGCAAGAAATCCGGCCAGGCCGGTGAAAATAAGCTGCACTGGGCTGAGCGGTTCGGGCGGCGTCTGCGGCACGGCCGGTGCGCCGAGCACGGGCTCCGGGCTGCGCAGGCCGAGCACGATCAGAATCACGCCGCTGATGCTGAGCACGACCGTCACGATCAGGGCGATTGTGGGTGCGAGTTGAGATTCCATGATTAATGCTTGATGACTGATGCAGTTCCGCGAGCCATGTGAAATCCAGGGGGTACTCCACATGGCCTGAAGAACGGCTGTGCCGACTACCAGGGCTTGAAGCCGAGGGACGTGCTCTGAATTTGTGAAATCTGCACGTAGAGCTGTGGGCCGTATGCGATGACGATCAGTGCGAATGTGATCGCCAGCCACGGGCGCCAGCGGTCGAGCCACGCCGGCGACGGCGTTGCTTCGAGCGGTTCGGCGATGGGCATCTCGATCGGAACTTCGAGCTTCTTCCTGGATGCGACAGTGCCGACCATGTTGATCAGCCAGAACAGGCCGCTGAGCACCAGGATCGTGCCGCCGATGACTTCCTCGATCAGGAAGGGAAGCATTTCCGGCGTGATGTAACCGGAGGCGGCGAGTGCGGTCCGGCGCGGAAGCTGGAAGCGCAGACCGAGCAGGTGCAGCGCGTTCGACATCAGCGCCATGCCGATGAACCATGTCCATGCCTGCGCCACGCCGAGCTTGCGGCTGAACAGCTGCTTGCCGGTGATCAGCGGAATGAGCCAGTAACTGATGCCGATGAAGCTCAGTGCGGTGGCGGTGCCGACGGTGAGATGAAAGTGCCCGGGGATCCAGATCGTGTTGTGCACGGCCAGGTTCATGTTGTAAGACGCGTTCGTCAAACCGCTGATGCCGCCGAATGCGAACAGAATCATGGCAAAGTTCTGTGCGGCATAGGATGGATCGCCCCACGGCAGCTTCCTGATCCAGCCGAGCAGCCCGGTGCCGCCACGCGCGCGACCGCCGATTTCCAGTGATGCAGCGACGTTGAAGGCGGTCAGCACGCTCGGGAAGAACACCGAGTACGTGAGAACTGCGTGCAGGTACTTCCAGCCGATCGGCACGCCCGGGTCGACATACTGATGATGAAAGCCGAGCGGTGTGCTGAGCACGAGGAACAGAAAGAACGAGAAGCGCGCCAGCGGCTCGCTGAAAATTTTGCCGCCGGCCTGCTTCGGCATCATGCCGTACCAGCTGACGTACGCCGGCAGCAGCCAGAAGTACACCAGCGGATGGCCGGTGAACCAGAAGAACGTGCGTGCGAGCTGCGGGTCGATGCCTTCGACCAGGCCGAGCGACCAGGGGATCAGCATGGTCAGCATTTCGGCGGCGAGGCCGAGCGTGCAGATCTGCCAGAGCACGACGGTGACGAGCGAGCCGAGGGCGATCAGCGGCGTGCGTGCGCTTTGGTTTTCCTTGCGCCATGCTGCCCATGTGGCGATCAGTGCGGCGCCGGTGATCCACGATCCGACGACGACGAGCGTCAGGCCGATGTAGAACGTCGGTGCGGCTTTGAGCGGCGGGTAGAACGTGAAGAGCACGGTCGCTTCGTTCAACAGCAGCGGCACCGTGGCCATCAGCAGGCCGACGAGCATGACGACGAAGCCGATCACGTTCAGCTGCGGCAGCGCCGGCTCACGCTTGAGCACGTGGCTGGTGGCGAAGTTCAGGAAGCCTGTGATGAAGAACGTGGTGAAGACGAGTGCGTTGAGGACGCCGTGCAGCGTCAGGCCCTGGTAGTAGCTCTGAATGCCGATGTTGTTGAGCTGTGGGTATAGATCGATGCCGGCGTGGTCGAGCACCTGGAAGAGGCCGAGCAGTCCGCCGACGCCGAGCGCTGCAATGGCGGCAATCATGTGCCAGCCGGTGTATTTGGCGATTCTTGGAAGATTCATGATGAGTTGAGGCAGCGACTCAGGCGGTTGCTGAGTGAATCTCTTGAAGCACATCAGAGCCTGAACGGCTGCGTTAGGGAAGTCCGAATGCCAGCATGACTGCCAGCAGCACGATCCCGAGGTAGGCGTTGGAGAACTTGAACAGCGACATTGCGCTGTGTGCGTCCGGCGTGCGCAGCAGCTTCACCGTTTCGACGACGAGCCATGTGGTCGATGGAATTGCGAAGACGGCATAGAGCGCAGAGTGCGGTGCAAACGTGATCAGGCCGACGCCGGCGGCTGCGGTGAGCACGGTGTGCAGCGCCACCCAGCGCGCCGCGGTCGGCACGGCGACGCGCGCCGGCAGCATCGGGAATCCGGCGGCGATGTAGTCGTTGCGATGCACGATGGCCAGCGACCAGAAGTGCACAGGTGTCCAGGTGAACACAAGCAATCCCAGCAGCAGCACGGCCGGATGGTCCCATGCGCCGAGTGCGGCGCCGCCGCTGATGACCGCGGCGCTTCCGGCTGCGCCGCCGATGACGATGTTCAGCACGCTGCGCGGCTTCAACCAGAGCGTGTAGATCACGACGTAAATGAATGCGCCGCCTGCTACCCACACCGCCTGTGCGACGGTGTTCAGCAGCGACAGCACCGTGGCTGCGGCGATCAGGCCGAGGCCCAGCAGCAGCACGCTGCCCGGACGTGCGAAGCGACTCATCGGCAGCGGGCGCTTGTTCGTGCGCCGCATCAGCGCATCACGGTCACGCTCGATGTACTCGTTGACGGCCGACGAACCCGCGGCGGCCAGCGTGCCAGCCACAACCAGGTTCAGCATGGTCATTGCGTCTGCTGCGATGCCGACGGCCAGTGCGCCGGCGATCGAAGAGAACACCAGCAGCGCCACCACGCGCAGCTTGAACAGCGTCACCAGCATGTCCAGAAAATCGCCGATGCGTGAGCGCGTCAGCGGGACTGCAGGCGTGACATTCATGGCTCGACGATGACCTCGCCGTACATCGTGTGGTGCGCCAGGCCGCAGTATTCGTGGCAGATGAATTTGAACGTGCCGGGCTTTTCGAAGGTCGCGCTCAGGCGCGACACCTGGCCGGGGATGACCATCATGTTCACATTGCTTCCGATCAGCTTCACGCCGTGAATCACGTCCTGGCTGGTGATGAAGAACGTGACCGTGTCGCCGACCTTGACGCGGATTTCCCGCGGTTCGAACTGCCATGTGCGCGCCAGCACGCGCGCTTCGAGGTGCTGCGGCGCAAGCTCACGGACGCCCGGCTGGCCGAACAGCGTCGCCCCTGGCGTCGCGACGAGCTTTGGATCGACTCTGGCCACGGGGCCTGGGAGCTGAATTCCGATGACGAACGCGCTGGTCGTCACTGCTGCGGCGAAAATAATCAACATGACGACGGCGAAGCCGATCCACGCTTTTTCATATTTGTCGACGTGGATTTTTCCGGATGTGCCCGTTTCAGCAGGAAGGCTGCTCATTGTGTGACTCCTCGTGACAGCAGAGTGGCGTACGCGCTGCCCCACAGTACTGCGATCAGGAGCACGTACAGAACGAGCAGTGCGACTGCGCCTTGTGGGGATTGGTATTGCTTCATTTGGCTAGACCTCCGTTTCTTGTGATTGCGATTGTTCAGACCGGATCGGTATGCGATGAGAAATTCACCGGCCTGAGTCGTTCAGTTGTTTGCACACTGCCTACAGCAGGAGAGCGGCTTTCAGATCGTCGGCAATGTCCGTGTACGGCATGCCGTACGGGAGGATGACGCGCAGTCGGCCTTTTGCATCCAGCACCAGCAGGCTGGCAGTGTGTTCCATGGAATAGGCGTCGCCGGCGACATCGCTCGAGCGTGCGAAGTGCACGCCGAAGCGTGAGGCAGCGTCGGCGATCTGCGTTTCGCTGCCGCTCAGGCCGACGAAGCGCGGATCGAAGATGTGCATGTAGCGTGCCATGTGGGCGGCGTCGTCACGCTGCGGATCGATGGTGACCATGACGACCTGCACGGCGCTCGCGTCGGCGCCCATGCTTTTCAAGGCGCGGGCGAGGTCGGACAACGTGGTCGGACATACGTCCGGGCACTGCGTGTAGCCGAAGTAGAAGACCGCCGGTCGGCCGCGAAAGCTTTCGATGGTGACCGGGCCGTTTTCGTGCTCGAAAGTGAGGCCGCTGATGGGCGCGCCGGCATCGAGCGTCATGCCATGAAAGCTCGGCGTGCGCGGTCGCAGCAGCAGAAAAGACCCTGCGGCGACGAGCAGGGCGATGAGCACGACGGCGACGGGGACGAATCGTCGTGAAGGCGCGGCGGAATCAGACGAAGCGTGTGGAAGAGAAAAAGCGGAATGCATGATCAGGTTGGGTAGCACAGGAAGAGGTGAGCGGCTTCGTAGGCGTAGCGCGCGATTCCGGTGCTGTTGCGGGCTTCGCTGAGCAGCAGGCCGAGGTCGCGTTCGAGTGCGTCGACGTCCGGCTGCAGCGCGCGATATTCGGCACGGCGGATGCCCCAGCCGTCGACGAGCACGAGAGCAGGTTCGAGCGTTGCGGCGTCGTAGTACACGCCGAAGCCGGCGCCGGCCATGCGTTTGAGCGCGGTGGCGTCGCTGGTGAGTACGTGCCATTCGCGGCCAGCGGAGAGTGCCGGAGCGGGGGGAGCGTTGGTGGTGGCGCCGTCTATGCGCACGGTGACGAACGCGATCGGCGGGGCGGCAGGCTGATCGGCAAGGCGGCGCGAGAGTTCGCGGACGGCGGCCTGTTGTGCGGCGCACGCGCCGGTGCACGCTTCATCGGCGAATGAGAAGAGCACCATGCGGCCGCGCAGCGACTCGCTGGTGACCGGACGGCCGGCGTCGTCCTGAAAAGCAAAGCCCGGCGCGATGGTGCTGCGGGGCAGCACCGTGATGGGGCGGAAAACAGCGAACGAGACGATCGTCGCGGTCACGACCACGAGCGAAGTGTAAGAAATGCGTCCCGCCAGCTTCATCATGCAGGCGACACTGTAGAGGTCGCAGAGGAGAGCATCCTCCCCATTTCTGCTAGTAGAGAACCTGTCTAGCTGGCCAGGGGGTGGGAAGGGGAAGGGGAGAGGGGGTCAGATCAGTCGGCGTTCCATGGCGAGCGCTACGGCTTCGGTGCGGTTGTTGACGCCGAGTTTGCCGAGGATGCTGCTGACGTGAAACTTCACGGTGGAGACGCTGACGTAGAGTTTCTCGGCGATTTGATTGTTGTTCATCCCTTCCTTCATGAGGGTGAGAACTTCCTTTTCGCGGCGGGTGAGTTCTTCGACGAGGACGTTATCCTGGTTCTGGGCGGCGTGGATCAGCGCTTCTGTAGCTTCAGGAGAGAGCGTGCGTTTGCCGACATAGGCGAGGCGGATGGCATTGGCGAGTTCCTCGGCGGTGACGTTTTTCATCAGGTAGCCGATCGCGCCAGCGGTCATAGCAGCTTTGACGAGGTCGTCTTCCTTGAAGGAAGTCAGGATCAGCACCCTGGCGTTCGGATGCTTTTCACGCAGTGCGCGCGTGGCCTGTGCGCCGTCCATTTCAGGCATGACCATGTCGAGCAGCACGACATCGGGAGTGAGTTTTTCGTACGCGGCGAGCGCTTCCCGGCCGTTGGATGCTTCGCCAGCGAGTTCCAGGTCATCGAACGCGAGCAGAAGCGCAGAGAGTCCGCTGCGCACGATAGTGTGGTCGTCGACGATGAGTACTCGAATCATGGGATGGGTGTGGATGTTTTGGGGATGCGAACGGCGATGGCCGTGCCTTTGCCGGGTTCGCTTTCCATGGTGAATTCGGCAGCGACGCTCTGTGCACGCTCGTGCATGATGAGCAGGCCGAGATGATCGCGATTGGTTTGTTGCGTATTGAAGCCGCGCCCGTCGTCGCGAATGCGCATGCAGAGATGCGATGGTTCGTGCTCGAAGTGAATCCAGGTGTTGCGTGCACCGCTGTGCTTGATGACGTTGTTGAGGGCTTCCTGAGCGATTCGGTAAAGCGCCACCTGCGGTTCGGGCGGCAGACGGAGGTCGTGGACGGCAGGATCGACCTGTGTGTCGACGTGGATGCCGGTGCGGCCGGCGACGGCTTCGCCAAGTTGTGTGAGCAGGTCAGTGAAGCGAGCTTCGGTCAGTGCACTTGGTCGCAGCTCAAGCAGCAGCATGCGCATTTCAGCGAGCGCACCGCGGTTGAGCGTGCGCAGTTCTTCGAGACGGCGCTGCGCTTCCACGGGATTGCGCAGCCAAAGCCGCGGCAGCACGTCGGCAATCAGGCTGGCGGAGAAGAGCGTCTGCGACACGGCGTCGTGCAGATCGCGGGCAAGGCGACTCCGCTCATTGGAGACGGCAATCGTCTCCGCTTGTTGTCGCAGGTTCGCCTGCATTTGTTCGCGCTCGGTGATGTCGCGCAACAGTACAACCATGATTTCTTCGTCGTTCTGACTGAGTTTCGTGATGGATGCTTCGGCGCGAAATTCGGTGCCGTCTTTGCGCTGTGCGAAGACTGTTTGTCGTTCGCCCATCAGGCGGGAAATGTCTTGTGAGTGATGAAAAGTATGTACGTGCTGAGCGTGTGCAGTGCGAAATCGCTCCGGCATGAGTATGCTCAGCGGTTGATCAATGACTTCAGTGCGGGTGTATCCGAACAGCCGCTCTGCGCCATAGTTGAAGAAAATGATTCTTTGTTCAGAATTAATCGCCGCCACAGCATCTGCGACAACCTCAATGAGGCGGTTCATATCGATAAGTCGCAACAGCGAAGCCATATGAAAGAGTATAGCGGTGCTATTACGCGGACGGGGATGATGTACATAACTTAAATTTCTCGCAATAGCCGAATGGCTAGGTTTTCACGCCAAGGCGCGAATCTGCGAAGCGCGAAGGGAAAAGCACTTCTCCGACTTCGCGTGCGGAAGGTTGTTCGGTGGCGGAACTAAGTTCCTGTCCATAAGTTTTGTCCGGCAGATTCGCCTCCCCCGCAAAGCGGGGGAGGCGAATC
>CAXNFZ010000023.1:0-19182 GCA_964201495.1 Chloroflexota bacterium
CCCCCGAAGGGGGCGGGCGATGGCGTGTTTCGCGGGTTTCATCAATTGGATTTTGAGCATTCCCAATTCTGCAAATCCAACGCTGGGCCCAAATCGTCGCGATTACGAAAAAATTAGTAACTACTCAGGCCATCCATTTTTCCAACGCGAAACGCGCTATTCCTTCCCCCTGAAGGGGGACGGACTAGCGCGTTTCGCGGGACATACTGAGTTAGGCCTGAGTAGTTACAAAATTTAGAGAGCACTGCTCTTGATTTTTTCTCCAGTAAGGAATATCATTATAAAAGAGAGCAGTGCTCTCTAAAAATTGAGGGAAAAAATTTGAAATGACTGAATATCTCGTAGTCGGCGCAGGAAGCATTGGGGGGTTGGTCGCCCGGTTTCTGGCTGAACAAAACCACACTGTTCGCATCGCATCACGCAGCGGATCAGGGCCCGCCCATCCACTCATCGAGCGAGCCGTCGTGAACGCGTCGCAGGTGCAGGCGCTGACCGCAGCCGCGGACGGCGTCCGCGCGATTTTCAACTGCGCCAATCCTGAGTACCATCGCTGGCCGACGGATTGGCCGCCGATCGCAGATGCATTGCTGATCGCCGCAGAAAAGTCTGGCGCCGTTCTGGTCACCCTCAGCAACTTGTACGCTTACGGCCGCCCGAACGGTCCGATGACGCCGCAAACACCTTTTCGTGCAGACTACGAGAAGGCCAAGGTCCGAGGCAAGATGTGGCTCGATGCGCTCGCCGCTCACGAGCAGGGTCGCATTCGCGCCACAGAAGTGCGCGCGTCGGATTTCATCGGGCCGCAGACCAACGGCCACATCGGGGAAAGAGTCATTCCTCACATCCTCGCCGGCAAAAGCTGCCAGGTGCTGGGAAACCCGGCGATGCCGCACAGCTGGACGTACACCGAGGATGTCGCCAGAACAATGATCGCATGTGCGCAGAATTCTCAGGCGTGGGGGAAAGCATGGCATGCGCCGACGAACGAGCCGCGCAGCCAGAAACAAGTCATCGACGAGATCGCTGATCTTGCAGGTGTGCCGCATGTCGACGTGAAGGGCGCGCCAGAATTCATACTGCGCATCATGGGCGTGTTCAACCCAGCGATCGGTGAAATGCCCAAAGTCTCGTATCAATTCACGGCGCCCTTCATCATCGACGACACACAAACACGTGAGCTGCTCGGTCTGCTGCCGACGCCGTGGCCAGAGGTGCTCGCAGCAACGCTGCGACCATACACGGTACCCGGCTTCTAAGAAGCCGGGTACTGCATAACGACAACGAAAACTACTCGATCGTGATCGTCACTTCGGCCTTCTCAGGCATGGCGTTGCCAGTATTGTCGATCACCTGCAGGCGAATCGTGTACGTGCCGCGCGGCATCGTTCCGGTAAAAAGCTCCATGAGGTCGCCGTTGACCACCGGCTTCTTGAAATCGGCGATATGCCCCCAACTGCCGTTGGCAGCGCCGGCCTGAAACTGATAGCGCACAAAGTTTTCGCCCTGCGCAGTGCCCGAGAACGTCAGCACGTTGCCGCGCGCCACGCGTGTGCCCGATGCCGGGCGCACGATGCACACGTTCGCAGTCGGGCATGCCGGGCTGGCTGCCGCTGCTGGTGCAGCCTGTCCGCCTCCCAGTGGCGTGCCGACGCCGTTGCCCTGCGTCAGCGTCCACGTGCCGCAGCCCGAGGTCTGAAATTCAACTGCCGTCGGCGGAATGTTGATGATTACACCCGCCAGGCCGTAGTGGTTGTCGATGATTTTCTGCTCAGCCGTGTTGAGCGCCCAATAGCAGCGTTTGCCGCTGCCGCTCGAGCGCCAGCGGCCCGGCAGCAGGTTCACCCCCATAACGTAAACGCCGTCTTTTTTCGGGCCGGCCTGCGTTTCAATCGGCTGCGCCGGAAGAGCGTTCGTATCGAGCATCTTCCACGTTCCGCAACCACTCGTGTAAAACTCGAAGTCGGTCGGCCGCAGCATCACTACGCCGCCGCCGAAGCCTCGGTAGTTATCGTTGATGTCCTGCGTCGAATTCGCGCGCTCCCAGTAGCACTTCGACGACTTGCCGTCGTTCAACCACAGACCCGGCGCCATATCAACCCCCACGATGTAGTGACCATCGCCCTTCGGAGCAACCTGCTGCTCGATCGGCGCCACAGGCGGCGCCGCCATGTCCACGGCCGTCCACGTTCCGCAGCCGCTCGATTCAAATTTGTAATCCGACGGCTGAATCGTCACCAGCGCTCCAGGCAGCGTGCCATCATTATTGAGAATGTCATCCCCTTCGGCACTGCGCTCCCAATAGCAGTAGCGACTCTTGAAATTCGGATCAGATCGATAGGTGCCAGGTGGAATCTGCTCGTTCACCAGATACTCGCCGTCCTTGAACGTCGGCGCCTGCGCTGCACCGACCGCAGAAAATCCAATCGACGTGGCGGTCATCACGGCCGCAAGAAGCAATTTAAATTTAACTTTTAGTTTGTTCACAAAACAAACACTAACACATAAGTGCTACAAATTTTCGTATACGTTTTGTCGCACACCGATCGATATTCTTTGGAATCCACACGTCACGCCGATGCCCGCAGATACGCCGCCTCATTCGCGCGCGCCGATTCGAACAAATCGACCAGCGGATCGGGATACTCCACGCCGTCGCGCCGTCGCTCTGCGGCCGTGAGCAGGTCCGGGCGATGTGCGCGCGCGCCGCGCAGGCTGCGCAGTTCCGGCAGCCAGTGCCGCACATAGTTCCCGTGCGGGTCGTAGTCCTCAGCCTGTTTGTAGATGTTGAAAAATCGAAATACGCGCGCGTCGTTGCCGACGCCGGCGGTGTAGCACCAGTTGCCGTAATTGCTGGCGACGTCGTAGTCGATCAGCTGCGCCTCGAACCACGCCGCACCGAAGCGCCAGTCGATGCCGAGGTTTTTCGTCAGGAAGCTGGCGACGTTCTGGCGGCCGCGGTTGCTCATGAAGCCAGTCGCGCGCAGCTCGCGCATGTTCGCGTCCACGAGCGGATAGCCGGTACGGCCGTCACACCACGCTTCGAAATCACGCTGCGCTGCAGCGTTGCGATCCGGCCGACGCCACGGCAGGCGCAGATCGCGCAGGCCGCCGACGCGGAACAACTTCGCGCCGTACTTCGCGCTCACAAAATGAAAGTAGTCGCGCCACAGTAGTTCGAAGAACATCCAGTAGGTCGAATCGTTGCGCACGCGCTCGCGCTCGTAGCGCTGCACTTCCGCAAACACTTCGCGCGGCGACAAGCACCCGAGCGCCAGCCACGGCGACAGGCGCGAGCTGTCGTCCGGCCCGAGCATGCCGTTGCGCGTTTCCTTGTACGTGCGCAGTCGGTCGGCGTCCCAGACGTAATGCCGCAGCCGGGCGTGCCCCTGCGCACTGCCGCCGGCGAAGTGCATCGTCGCGCGCGGATCATGCGTCGGCGGCGCGCACCCGAACTCCTCCAGCGACGGCAAATCGCCCGGCTCGATCGTCGGCGTGGAAAGACGCTCCGGTGCCGGCAGCACATCGCACGGCTGCACGGATTTCTTTTCGACCCATGTACGGAAGCGCGTGAACAGATCCGGCAGGTTGCGCATCTCGAACGGCAGGTCGTCCGGATGCAACAGCGTGGCGCCGTCAAAGATGCTCAGTTCAAGTGACGTCTGCGCCAGCGCATCCTCGACAGCGCATTCTTCCGTGCCGGCTTCGTGATGAAAATAAAGCGCGCGCGCGCCGATCTCGGCGGCGAGCGCCGGCAGAATTTCTTCCGGTGCGCCACGACGCACGAGCAGATCGGCACCGAGCGCACGCAGCTGCTCGCGCAATGCAGCCAAAGATTCGACGAGAAAGCGCGCGCGCTGCGGAGCGATGCGCGACAGCCCAAACGGTGAACGCGAGAACGCGCGCGGGTCAAGGCAGTACACCGCGACGAGCGGCCCGGCCTCGGCCGCGCGCAGCAGTGGCTCGTGATCGCGCACGCGCAGGTCGTTGCGGTACCAGACGATGCTGACAGTAGTTGACATTTTTTTAAGAAGCCGGGTACTGCATAACAACAAGATCCACGAACGCGCCGCACTGGCCGGTGTAACGCGTCGGCTCCAGCAACGCCGCAATTTCCGCGCGCGACAGGTGCGCGCTCACGCGCTCATCTGCGGCCAGAAGATCCGCAAACGCACGCCCGCTCTCGACTGCGCACATCGCTGCGTCGTACACTACGTCGTGCGCGCTCACGCGTCCGATGCGCTCGCCCAGCGCGAACATGACCGCCTCTGAAAGCATCAGCCCACCCAGCGCGTCGACGTTGCGGCGCATGCGCTCCGGATACACGCGCATCCCGCGCACCACGCGCAGCGTCTGCGCCAGCGCGCCGTCGGTCATCACACACAGCTCCGGCAGATACGCCCACTCCATGTGGTTCACCGTCCAGTCGCGCTCATGCTCCTGGATCAGGCCGTCGAACGACGCGCGCGCCTGGTTGAACGCCAGCCGCGCCAGCGCCACGATCGCCTCGCACAGCATCGGGTTGCGCTTGTGCGGCATCGTGCTGCTGCCGACCTTGCCTTCGTTCCACGGCTCCTCGACTTCCATCACCTCGGACTTCTGCAGCAGGATTACCTCGTGCGCGATCTTGCCGCACGTGCCGGCGATCATCGCCGCCACCGACGCGAATTCAGCGAAGCCGTCGTGCGCTACATGCCAGGTGATCGGCGCTTCGGCCAGCCCGAGCCGCGCCATCATGCCCGCGCGAATCTCCAGCCCATGCGCACCGACGCCGGCCAGCGTCCCCGCTGCGCCGCCGAACTGGCCGACGAGCACGCGCGGCGCGCAGTCGCGCATGCGCGCAGCATGGCGCCGCAGCTCATCCACCCAGATCGCCACCTTGTAGCCAAACGTGATCGGCAGCGCATGCTGGCCGTGCGTGCGGCCGGGCATGATCGTGTCGCGATGCGCGCGCGCCAGCTCAACCAGCGCCGCGTCCATGTCCGCCAGGCGCCGCTCGAAAATGCGCAGCGCGTCGCGCAGCTGCAGCACCACCGCCGTGTCCATGATGTCCTGCGTCGTCGCGCCGTAGTGAATCCACTCGCCAGCGACCGGTGAACAAATCGCCTTGAACGCACGGATCAGCGGCACGATCGGGTGCAGCGTGTGGTCGATCTCACGCTTCATCCAGACCACGTCGATGAGCTCGGCGCGGCCGCGCTGAGCGATTTCGTCCGCCGCCGCCTGCGGCACAATGCCCAGATCGGCTTCGGCCTGCGCCAATGCCACCTCGACGTCGAGCCATTTCTGCAGCAGCGCGCGGTCTTCGAACACCGCACGCATTTCGTCGGTGCCGTACAGATCTTTCAGAAAGATGGAATCGGTGATGTGGGAAGGCATGAAATTCTCTACGACCCGCTCACCGATTGCCGCGACATCTCCACCAGCCGCTTGCGCATCGCGCGCAGCGCTTCGCCGTGCAGCGGATACGTCAGCAGCACCAGGAACGCGCCGGCGCATCCGGCGAACGGCAGGAAGGTCATGAACACGCGGAAGCCCAGCGCCACACTCGCCGGCTGCTCGGCCAGCGTCGAGTCGTAGCCATACACCTGCGCGACCACGCCGAACGCAGCCGACACGATCGCGGTGCTCAGCGTGATCACCATGCCGTTCATGCCGAAGTACATGCCCTCGCGCCGCGCGCCGGTGCGCGTCTCATCTTCGTCGATCACGTCCGAGAGCAGGATGTTGTCCATCAGAAAGATCCCGGCGAAGCCGACGCCGACGACCGCCGCAGATGCAATCGTGCTCGTCAGGTCGGTGACGAACCACAGCGACAACACACCGAACGCGACGACGGCGTAGGCCAGCAGCGTCGTCGTGCGCGGCTCGAACCGGTTCGCCACCAGCTGCCGCCACGGATACAACATCAGCGCCGAGACGATAAATGCCGTCGCCAGAATAATCGCCGTCTGCGAGCCGTCGGTCTTCAAGGTGTATTTCACGAAGAAGGCCATGCCCGCCGCCATGCCGTTGGTGGTGACGAAGCGCAGCGTCTGCGCCACGGTCAGCGTCATGAAGCTGCGATTGACGAACGTGGCGCGCAGCGCCTGCGGGAACGTCATGTCCGGCTCATGCGCTTTCCCGGTTTCGAACATGCCGCGCTGGCCAATCAGGATCGCGATCAGGCCGGCGACGGCGAACAGAATGCCCATCGTCCCCCAGCCCAGCCGGTCGCCGATAACCGGCGGCAGAGCCACGCCGAGCAGCAGCGCCACCGTCAGGAAGATCATCATCTTGGCAGCCACGTCGGTGCGCTCACGATAATTCGCAAACATCTCCGGCAGCAGCGCGTAATACGAATTGCTCACCGCAGTGTTGATCGCGTCGTAGATCACGATCACGACGACGAAGTACGCCAGCAGCGCATGCGGATTTTCTTTGCCGTCGAACGGCGCCAGCCACAACGCCGCGAACATGATCATGAACGGAAACGCGCCGAAACGCAGCCACGGGATGCGCCGGCCGAAGCGCGTGTGCGTCTTGTCCTGCCAGTAGCCAATCAATGGGTTATTGATGGCGTTGTAGAACGCGTAGATCGTGAGCGCCAGCGCCGCCCAGGTCGGCGGCAGATGCTTCACATCGGTATAGAAAAACAGAAGGGAGACGCCGAAGACCTGGCCGGGCATCGTCACGCCCATCATGGCGAGGCCGTACAACCAGCGCTGCGTCTGTGTCGTGCGAGCGGGAGGTTCGTGATGTTCGACTTGAATGGTGGGGCGCATAGGCGGTAAGTGTAGTCGCGTAACGGCAGATAAAAAAGCGTACCCGGCTTCTAAGAAGCCGGGTACGCTTTTCAACTGCGCTTACGCACGGTGCCGAAGCACTCACCTTGAAAGAGTTTGTCAGCTGCCGTCCGTTCTGAGCACCACCGGCGCCATGATGCGCGCAGCGCTCGACATGCTCACTGCGTAGCTCGCTGACCGACTCACGCGCGCGCTGAGATGCTGCGTGTCGGGGCTGTACGTCTGCAGCCCCACCAGGCTCCATCCACCGCCCTCGGCACTCTCGAGCATGCGCGGCTTCTCATTCGCGCCGCCCACGCTGCCGCCTGCATCGAAATCGAGCAGCACCGAGTACGCCCCGCTCGAGAGCGGCTTGCCGTTCACGCTCATGTTCAATGAAAACGAATACAGCAGCAGGCTGCCCGTGACGTTCGTCGGCGGAATGCTCGGCGTCAGCGTCACCACCACCGTCCCGGTGATCCCCAGCGTCGGCACCGTCAGCGTCACCCCGCCCGGCAGCGCGATCACACCGCCTGTGCTCGCATCGATGCTCTGCACTTCCGGCGCCAGGTACAAGAACGCGTTCGTCAACGTCCCAGCATCACTCGCCGTGCGCACCGTCACGGTCACGCTCGTGCCCGCAACGCCCGCCGGCATCACGAATTTGATCCGCCCGTCGTTCGTGATCGTGAACGGCGTCACCGGGATGCCGTCGACCTCCACCGTCAACACATCCGTCAGCCCAGTGCCGAACAACTGCACCGGCATCCCGCCCTCCGGCAGCCCGATCTGCGGCCACAGCATCGTCAGTGCGAACGGCGCAGGCGTCGGCGTGACCGTCGGCGTCGGCGTCGGCGTCGCAGTCGGCGTGACCGTCGGCGTGACCGTCGGCGTCGGCGTCGCGGTCGGCGTCGGCGTCGCGGTCGGCGTCGGCGTGACCGTCGGCGTCGGCGTCGCAGTCGCAACGTCCGCGCGCGTCACGACCACGACGTACTGCTTCGTCGTCACGCCGTCCTCGGCAGTCACTGTCACGGTGATCGTGTTCGCGCCGACACTCAGCGCGCACGCGTTCGACGCGCAGACGCCCGTTGCGTTCGTCACCGTCACCAGCGCGCCGACGAAATTCGCCGTCGGCGTCAGAATCACGCTGCTGGTTGCGTTCACCACGCTCGCCGTGTAACTCGTCGTGCTGCTTACGAACGCCGGCGTCAGCGTCCCGTTACTTAGTTCCAGCGCGTTCAGGCGCGCATCTATGCCGACAAACGTCGCCGTCACGTACACCGTCGTCGTCATCGGCAGCGAGCACGTCATGACGCCGGTGCAGGCGCCGGTCCAGCCGGTGAATGCAGCTTCCGTTCCTCCGGTCGCCGTCAGCTCCGTCGTCGTGGCATAGCGAATGTCGGCCGTGCAAGTCACGCCGCACGAGATGGCGCCGCCGGTCACGGCGCCGCCGCCGACCACATTCACGACCGCCGACGGCCAGAGTGCGCGCGACAGATACACGCGGAAATCGTTCTGCCACCAGTTGACGATCGTATTCCCCTGATCGTCGACGAGTGTGCCGACGTAGTAATCGTCGTTGCCCGAGCCGGCGGCCCGGCCGTAAATCGCCAGATCCGTCAGCCCGCCGACCGTGCCGGTGATGCGCCGATCGCCCGGCAGCGACACGACCGCGCCGACGTCGGAATCCGCCCCGCGATCCCACGACGGCGCCACCAGCGACCAGTCGCCGCTGGAATGCGCGGTCACGCCGATCTTGTCGTCGTCGTAGGTGTCGCCGATTTTGTCGGATGCGCTGTCGCCGATGACGCTGTTCTCCGCGGATACTGTGCCGGTCGTCGGGCCGCTTTCCATCCACGTCACCGCACCGAGATCGGTCGTCGCGGAACCGCACGGCTCCCACTGATAGGAATGCACCACATAGCGCCCGTTCTGCAGCGGTGTGACGCGCGAACCGATGCGCTGATCGGCGCACTCGCCGACCACGCTGTTCGTCGCATTCACTTCACCGACCAGCGGCTGCGTCACATCAGCCCAATGCACCAGGCCTGCGTTGCCGTTCCACCGTTCGCTGTAGAACACCAGGCTGCCGTCGCTCAGCTGCGTCACGCTGCCGAACTCCGAGTTGGCGATGGTGGCATACAGGCTATTCGTCGTGGTGATCACACCGGTGATCGAACTGGCGCCATCGCCGAACCGCACCCCACCGGCATTGTCGGCGCCGGCATAGCTCATTCCGTAATGCGACAACAGGAAGTGCCCGTCCGACAGCGCAACGAATCCCATAGAGCTGCCGCCCCCCTCACTTTCTCCGACGACGCTGTTCGTAGTGCTGACCTCGCCGGTGACGCCCGTCGATCCACTGCCCCATGTCATGGCACCCAGACTGACCAGGCCGCGGTCATCCCATTCCGGGCTATATACGATATAGTTCCCGTTGCTGAGGGCGAGCACAGATTTTTCGTCAGGCCCATTGCAGACGCCGCTGTTCGGCTGCCCACCCACCAGGCTGTTGGCGGCGCTCACCGCACCGACGACTCCGGTCGTGCCGCTGCCCCACGTCGCTGCGCCGCGGCTGTTGTTCCAGCCCCCACTGCACACCACGTAATTTCCATTCGGAAGCGGATACACGGCCCCAGAGACCCAGTCGTTCGGCGCCGAGCCCACGAGGCTGTTGGTCACCGAAACCGTGCCGGTCGAAGGTCCATCGCCGCGCAGCAGCGTCGCTGCGCCGGTATGTGAATTCCAAAAATACGAGCTCAAGACATATTTGCCGTTCGTCAGCGCATATAGGCGATTGCCGATTCGGTCATCGACATTCGAGCCAACGAAGCTGTTGGCGGCACCGACCACACCAGTGATGCCGGTCGCGCCATTGCCCCAGGTTACCGCACCCCGGGTGTTGTTCCAGGCGTCGACGGCAACGGCGTAGTTGCCATTCGAAAGCGCGATCACCTTCGCGCCGACCCGGTCGCCGCCCGCGACGCCGATCAGGCTGTTCGTGATGCTCACCTCGCCGGTGATGCCGGTCGCCGGCATCCACGTCGCCGCACCGACATCATCTGTGCCGCTATGCCAACTGGCGCTACCGATCACGACATTGCCGTTGGTCAGCACCGTTGCACCTTCAGACCCGACCCCGTCGCTGTTCTGCGAGCCGACGAGGCTGTTGGTGACCGAGACGACGCCGGTCAAACCGGTCGTGCTGTTCACCCATGTCACCGCGCCGACATCGCCCGGCCCGCCCACGCCGCCGTTCCACGACGAGCTGAGCACGACGAAATCGCCGTTCGGCAGCTCGACGATGCCATCGGCACCGACCCAGTCCTCTTCGGACTGGCCGGTCAGGCTGCTGATCAGCGCGCCCGTCTCGCTGTCGTACAAATACACCGCGCCAATGGAATTGAGCACGCCGTCACCCCAGCTGGAGTCAATGACGACGACATTGCCATTGGCCAGGCGCCACACCAGATCTTTGGAACCGAATGCCTCATCCGTGCCGGCGACGGCCGGGGCATCGAGGACGATCGTGATCGGATCGTGCGGCTGCATCGCCTGGACGGCAGACGTGCGAATGGCAGCGACGGCGAACGCCGCGGTAACCAGCACAGCACAGCTACGCTGCGCAAATTTTCGATAAGACAGGGGGAAAAACGTCGGCACTTTCATAGCTTTATACGCGTGACTGCTCAGGCTCAAAATTGCTTTTCACGTTAGAAAACAGACCAGCCTGTGTCGTTGCTATGGATCAGAATAGCCATAAACACGTGCGGTGAACATCATCTGTATGCACGAACGGCTGCATGATTCCCAAGCAACTACAGTCACCTATCTGAATGACATGCTAGGTGAGCAAGTAGACTATGGCACGCCATTCTGCGTCGCCATGAAATCCACTTCTCCCCTTGTCCGCAAACGGCTCGTCCAGCGCACGCGCCTGTTAGACGCCCTCAGCGCATGGCAGGAGTACCGCGTTATCCGCATCGTGGCGCCGAGCGGCTTCGGCAAATCCACGCTGTGCAGCATGTGGATGAGCCAGCTGGCGAACCTGCCTGACAAGCACTGCCCGATTACGGTGATGCTGCCGATTAGCGCCAGCGACGGCACACTCGATGTTTTCCTGCATCGCCTGGCAGACGCACTGGCCCCTGCGTTGCCGCGTCTGCACGACGCGGCAGCGCTGGCCGCCGCGGGCGAATTGAGCGTCGCACAAGCGACACGCGCACTGTTGCAAGCGTTCGCCACATCCCAGCCGATCGTGCTCGCCCTGGACGACCTGCACCTGATGCCGTCCGGTCCGGTGTACGAACTGCTGCAGAACCTGGTGAATGAAGCCTCCGGTCAACTACATCTCGTGCTCCTGTCGCGCACACATCTCCACCTTGACCTGAGCGAACTGCTGCTCGACGAACGCGTGCTGACGATCACGATGAACGATCTCGCCTTCGACGCGGAGGAATTCGATGCGTACACGGCCATGAACCGGCTGCAGTCGTTGCCAGCGGAACTGCTGACGCAAATTCGCAAGCGTTCGGGCGGCTGGGCGGCCGGGTTGCAGCTCCTCGTGCAGTCACTGCCGGCCACACACATCAATTCCATCGATGCGCTGCAGGCGGCCGAAGCGGCGCCCGATCTTTGGAAGTACGTCGAACGCGCGATGTTCAACCACGCCGGCCGACAGATCTCTTTCATGGTCGACACCGCCATGCTGCCGTGGCTCGAAGCCGAACTCTGCGCGACGGTCACCGATCTCTCGCCGGGCGAATGCAGAAATCTGCTCGAGGAAATTGCCGCGACCAACGGACTGGTGACGTCGACGAACGTCGGCGGGCGCTACCGCGTGCACTCGGTGCTGCGCGAGATCCTGCAGAGCCGACTCATCGCCGCATACTCCCCGACCCGAATCGACGAGATGCGCCGCAGGGCGGCGGAGCACCTTGCAGGTGCGAATGAAGTCGACGCCGCGCTTGCGATGCTTTGCGAACCGACGAGCGACGCAGCGGCAGGCAAGCCGACCTTGAGGCAGACAGACGTGCAGTTCGCCGCAGACCTGGTCGAGCGCGCCTGTCGGCCGGCGCTGCTGCGCGCCGAAGTGGTCGCCGTGCAGCGCTGGCTGGCGCAGCTCCCTGCGCAGGTGATCCACGCGCGGCCGCAGCTCGCCATCGACGCCGCGTGGTGTGCATTCCACATGCTCGGCAACCAGCTGCAGGCCATGCTCGCGCGTGCGAGGGAAAGCCTGCAGGCATATCCACACGCCGAAGAGCTCGATGCCGAGGCGCTTGCACTGGAAATTCTCGCCGTGCTGAACATCCCACGAAACCAGGAAGCCTACGCACTCCTGCAACATGCCTTCACGCTCACGATTTCACCCGAAGGCCTCACAGCAGGCTATCTATGCGCCATCCGCGGCTATCTCATGTACGGTGAGCCCCGCACACTCGAGGAACGCCAGCGCGACATCCAGACAGGCTACGAAATCTTCACGAAGAACGGCTTTTTGCGCGGCCGCATTGAAGCGCTGGTCTGCGACCTATGGATTTGCACCAGCTACGCCGACGTCAGCAATTCCATCGTCTCCGCCGAACGCGCGCTGAAACTCATCGTTGACCACGGCATGGAAGGCGGCACGTTCGGCATTTACGCACATCTCTTTGCTGCACAAGTGCTCTACTACGCAGACCGCATCGACGAAGCTCGTGTGCACCTTGAACGCGTCGCAGCGCTGACGGAAAACACCGGCGCTTCGTACGGTGCGAACGTGCGCCTTCAATTGTGCGCGCTTGCTGCATCGACGATCGACGCCGTCGACGTCGACGAGGTTGACGACAGAGTGCATTATCTGAAGACAGCTGCCAGCACCGCACCGATCATCACGATTCACACGGCGCTGATGCGCATTCTGCGCGACATTCGACTCGGCCGCCCGGAACGCTGCGCCGCGTCGGCGTCGATTTTCGGCTGCGCCGTGGAGGATCTTGATGACGAGAGATCCCCCGTCATCAGCCTCGCCGTGCTTATGGCGGCCGTCGCCAGCGGACGAAGAGATGACGTCATCGCCGACCGAATCAGTCGGCTGCATTCGCGCGCTGCGCACCTGCACCACAATGCTGTAGCGATGGCGCTGCAGGTGCTGCAGGTGCTTGTCCTGCAATCGAACGGACGTGACCACGAAGCAGTGACGATGCTCAGCGAGCTGCTCAGAGAAATCGAACGCACGCACCTCACACGCCTCATTCTTGATTTCAAGATGCCCCTTGCGCCACTCCTGCGCCGTGTCGGCACGCCGTTCGCTGAGGAACTCCTGCGCCGCACCGCCGGCACGACGAACGCGACGGCCTACGGCCTCAGCGACGCCGAACTGCGCGTGCTTCACCATCTTGCCAGTCGGCTCAACACGCCGCAGATCGCCGAGCTGATGCTCATCAGCGTCAACACAGTCCGCACGCACGTGCAGAACATCTACCGCAAAATGCATGTCCACGACCGCGAAGAAGCCATCCAGGTGGCGAAGGCGGCCGGGCTGATCTAGAAACATGAACTCCTTCGCCCTGCGCCTTCGCCCCCACCAGGACCTCCGCAAAGAGCTGGAAGCATTCGCCCACAGCCGCGAACTGCGCGCCGCCTTCATCCTGACCTGCGTCGGCAGCCTGCGCCACGCCGCCCTGCGCCTGGCAAACAAGGACGAAACCACTCACTTCGCCGACAAATTCGAAATTCTCTCGCTCGTCGGCACGCTCTCCCCAGACGGGCCGCACCTGCACATCTCCCTCGCCGATGGCACCGGCCGCACCATCGGCGGACACCTGATGGACGGCAATCTCATCTACACCACCGCCGAAATCGTCATCGGTGAACTCGACGGCCTGCGCTTCTCACGACCCATCGACTCAGAGACGACCTACGACGAGCTGCAGATCGACGAGGCGGCGTGATCCCTCTTTCCCCTCCTCAAACTTTCCCTTCCTCAAAAAGCAACTGCTCAGGCCAGTCTATTTCCCATCACAAAAGACGCTGTTCCTTTTCCTGAATTCCTGAATTCCTGAATTCCTGAATTCCTGAATTCCCGAATTCCCGAATTCCCGAAGGGAGGAGCAATAGCGTGTTTCGCGGGAAATATCGACTTAGGCCTAAGCAGTTGCCAAAAAGAGAAGAGCGGAAATTTCTATGAAACTCGCCCGCTTCCTGCAACCCTATCGCCTCTGGGTCATCCTCGCGCCGCTGCTCATGGTGCTCGAAGTCGCCATGGATCTGCTGCAGCCGCGCTTCGTCGCGCACATCATCGACGCCGGCATCGCCCGCAACGACTACGCCACTGTGCAGTCCACGCTGCTGTGGATGATCGGCGCCGCGCTCGTCGGCCTGGCCGGCGGCGTCGGCTGCACCATCTTCGCCATCCGCGCCGGCCAGTACTTCGGCGCCGATCTGCGCAGCGCACTCTTCCGCAAGGTGCAGTCGCTCTCCTTCGGCAACCTCGACCGGCTCGAAACCGGCGGCATCATCACGCGGCTGACCAGCGACGTCACTCAGATCACCGGGCTGGTGATGATGCTGCTGCGCGTCATGGTGCGCGTGCCGCTGCTCATGATCGGCAGCCTGGCGCTCGGCATCGTCACCAGCCCGCAGTTATCGCTGATCTTCGTCGTGCTCATGCCGGCGGTGGTGCTCACGCTGGTGCTGGTGCTGCGCCGCTCACTGCCCATCTTCGCCGACGTGCAGACGCGCCTCGACGCGCTCAACGTCGTGCTGCAGGAAAACCTCGCCGGCGTGCGCGTCGTGAAGGCCTTCGCCCGCGCGCGCCACGAAATTCAGCGCTTTACGCAGGCCAACGCCCTGCTCACCACCCGCAACATCGACGGCGCGCGCCTCGGCGCCATCTCCTGGCCAGTGACAACCTTGCTCATGAACATCGGCATCGTCGCGACCCTGTGGATCGGCGGCCATCGCGTTCATGACGACCGATTCAGCACCGGCGCGCTGATCGCGTTCGTCAATTACCTCACGCAGGCGCTCATGTCGGTCATGATGGTGGGCATGCTGCTGACGCAGGTGTCACGCGCCGCCGCCTCGGTGAACCGACTGGTCGCCGTGCTCGACGCCACGCCCGACGTGCCAGCGTCGCTGTCGACACGCGTTCAAGACGTCCCCCCCGTCGGACGCATTTCCTTCGAACACGTCGCGTTTCGCTATGCCGCCGCCAACGGACGCCGCGACGAAGCAGCCACCGGCGACGATGTCCTCCACGACCTCTCGTTCACCGTCGAACCGGGCCGCACGCTCGCCATCGTCGGCGCCACAGGCGCCGGCAAGTCCACCCTCGTCCACCTCATCCCGCGCTTCTACGACGCCACCGCCGGCTGCGTCGCCGTCGACGGCGTCGATGTGCGCAACATCGACGAATCTCTCCTCCGCCGCACGGTCGGCGTCGTACTCCAGGAATCGATTTTGTTCTCCGGCTCCATCCGCGACAACATCCGCTACGGCCGCCCCGACGCACCCGAGGCCGCAGTCGTCGCCGCCGCACAGGCCGCCCAGGCACACGAGTTCATCGCCACCTTCCCAGACGGCTACGATTCAGTCGTCGGCCAGCGCGGCGTCAATCTTTCCGGCGGCCAGAAGCAGCGCATCGCCATCGCCCGCGCCCTGCTGACGCGCCCCGCCATCCTCATCCTCGACGACGCCACCAGCGCCGTCGACGTCGAAACCGAAGCGCGCATTCAGCGTGCGCTCGCAAAAATGCCGAACCGCCCCACCCGCGTCGTCGTCGCGCAGCGCATCAGCTCCGTCCTGCACGCCGACGAGATCCTCGTCCTCGACGACGGCCGCATCTCCGCCCGCGGCACGCACGCCGAACTGCTCGCAGCCAGCCCGATCTACCGAGAAATCTACGAATCACAGACGCTGACGGTGCACCATGGCTAAGCAACCCACCCGCAACGAACCGCCCCCGTCCGTCTTCGGGCGCGGCCCAATGCACGGCCGCAGCGAGCCCGCCACCGTCGAAAAGGCCGGCGACGCCGGCACCACCGTGCGCCGACTTTGCCGCTACCTCGCCCGCCAGCGCGCATCCCTCGCCACCGCCGGGTTCGTCGTCGTCGTCGCCACCGCACTCGATGTGCTCAGCCCATACCTGATCGGCCGCGCCATCGACGACTACATCCTCCCCGGCGATTTGCCCGGCATCGGCCGCCTTGCGCTCCTCATGCTCGGCATCGCCGTCGTGCACTTCACCGCCGCCTGGCTGCGCTCGTACATCATGGTCGCCGTCGCCCAGAACACCGTGCGCGACCTGCGTGCCGACCTGTTCGCGCGCCTGCAGGCGCTGCCCCTGCGCTTTTTCGACCAGCGGCCGCGCGGCGAGATCATGAGCCGTCTCACCAACGACGTCGAAAGCATCAACCAGGTGCTCACCGATGGCCTCGCCCAGCTCATCTCCGGAGCGCTCACCATGGTCGGCGCCGCTGCCATCATGTTCTGGGCCAATCCGCTGCTCGCCGTCATCTCTATCGGCGTGACCGTCGCGCTCACGTTGACGTCGAACCGTCAGATCGCCCCGCGCACCCGCTCCGGCTTCCGTGCGCAACAGGAAGCGTTCGGCGCGCTCAGCGGCATCATCGAAGAGACCGTCACCGGCCAGCGCGTCGTCAAGGCATACGCTCGAGAGTCGGCCGTGATCGCGCAGTTCGAACAGGAGAATGTGCGCCTGCGCGACGCCGCCGTCCACGCACAGATCGTCTCCGGCTTCATGGGCCCGTTGAACAACGTCATCGGGCACACCAGCTTCGCCGTGATCACGTTCGTCGGCGCGTGGATGGCCATCAGCGGCCTGGCCACCATCGGCGCCATCGCCGCGTTCACCGCGTACTCGCGCCAATTCGGACGCCCGCTCAACGAGCTGGCCAATCTCTACAACTCGCTCCAGTCCGCCATCGCCGGCGCTGAACGCGTCTTCGCCCTGATCGACGAACCAGCCGAAGTGCAGCCGGCTCCTTCAGGTTCGACCACCGATGCATCCGCAGGCAAACAATCACTGCGCGGTGAAGTGGTCTTCGAACACGTCAGCTTCTCGTACGTGCCCGGCATACCCGTGCTGAAAGACATCGACCTGCATGCGCAGCCCGGTCAGGTCATCGCGCTCGTCGGCCCGACCGGCGCCGGTAAGACGACCGTCGTCAACCTGCTCACCCGCTTCTATGAAATCGACTCCGGCCGCATCCTGCTCGACGGCTGCGATCTGCGCGAATACGACCGCGAAGACCTGCGCCGCCGGCTCGCGATCGTGCTGCAGGACACGTTCCTGTTCACCGGCAGCGTCATGGAGAATATTCGCTACGGGCGCCTCGACGCCACCGACGACGAGGTGCGCGCCGCCGCCGTGCTGGCCAACGCCGACCTGTTCATCCACCGGCTGCCGCAGGGCTACGACACGCCGCTGTCCGAACGCGGCGGCAACCTGAGCCAGGGGCAGCGCCAGATGCTGGCCATCGCGCGCGCCGTCCTGGCCGATCCGCGCATCCTGATCCTCGACGAGGCCACCAGCAGCGTCGACACGCGCACCGAGCAGCACATTCAGGAGGCCATGCGCCGCCTGATGGCCGGCCGCACGTCGTTCGTCATCGCCCATCGGCTGAGCACGATCCGCGAAGCCGACCAGATCCTGGTCGTGCGCAGCGGCGAAGTCGTCGAGCGCGGCACACACGAGTCGCTGCTGTCCGCCGGCGGCGCATACGCGCGCATGTACGCCGGGCAGTTCCACGCCGAACCTGACGCCGGCTGACGCGCCTGACAAAACGTACCCGGCTTCTAAGAAGCCGGGTACGTCATAACAACACACATTCCATGCCGCGCATCACCTTCCGCCACAACCCGGCACGAGTTCTGCCGCTCATCGCTGCAGCAATACTGCTGTCTCTCGTGGCGCTGCCGCTGTTCGCCGTCGCACTGCGCGGCCTGCCCGAATTCGCCACAGCCGTCGCCGGCGCCGAAGTGCGCAGCGCCGTGACGCTCACAGCGTGGACGTCGGCCGTGGCGCTGCTGGTGATTCTTCTCCTCGGCACTCCCACCGCCTGGCTTATCGCCCGCCGCCGCAGCCGCGCATGGTGCGTCCTCGATGCGATCATCGACCTCCCGATCGTCCTGCCGCCCGCCGTCGCCGGCCTCGGCCTGCTCCTTGCCTTCGGCCGCAATGGCCTGCTTGCACCGCTCCTGCAGCCCCTCGGCATCCAGCTCGCCTTCAGCACCACCGCCGTCGTCATCGCCCAGATCTTCGTCGCCGCGCCGCTCTACGTGCGCGCCGCCGTGTCCGGCTTCCGCAGCGTCGACCGAGATCTCGAGCGCGTCGCCATGGTCGAGGGCGCAGGCCCATGGCAGATCTTCCGCTTCATCACGCTCCCGCTCGCCCTGCCGTCACTCGCCGCCGGCGCCGTCACCGCCTGGGCACGCTCACTCGGCGAATTCGGCGCCACAATCTTCTTCGCCGGCAACCTCCCCGGCCGCACCCAAACAATGGCCCTCGCCATCTACTCGTCCTTCCAAAGCGATCTGCCGGCCGCGCTCGCCCTCACCCTGCTTCTGCTGCTCACCTCGCTCGCGGTGCTCGTCGCCGCCCGCCGCCTGCGCACGCCTTCGGATCAATAACAACTCGATAATCGCCCCATGCGCCCCCTCTCCCCTCTCTCCTCTCCCCTCTCCCCTCTCTACTCTCCCCTCTCCCCTCTCCCCTTCCTCTCCTCTCTCCTCCTGCTCCTCGCCGCCTGCACCGCGCGCCCGGCCGAACTCTCGGTCTTCGCCGCCGCCTCGCTGCGCGAATCGTTCACCGAAATCGCGCGCGGATTCGAAGCGGCACACCCCGGCACACGCGTCATGCTGAATTTCGCCGGCTCGCAGCAGCTGGTCGAACAGATCGCACAGGGCGCGCCGGCCGACGTCTTCGCCGCCGCCGCAGAAAAACAGATGCAGGCCGCCGTCAAGACCGCGCGCATCGACGCCGCCCAGGCGCACGTCTTCGCCCGCAACCAGCTCGTCGTCGTTTATCCAAAGGCGAACCCCGCACGACTGCTCGAACTCGGCGACCTCGCAAACAAAGATGTCAAGCTCGTGCTGGCGAACAAGGCCGTGCCCGCCGGCGGCTACGCACTTGACTTTCTGAACAAGGCTGCGACGCAGCCCGAATTCGGGCCGCCATATCGCACCGCCGTGCTCGCCAACGTCGTCTCGTACGAAGAGGACGTGCGCGCGGTCTTCGCCAAGGTCGCCCTCGGCGAAGCCGACGCCGGCATCGTCTACGCCACCGACGTCCTCGCCGACAACGCCGAAGTCGTGCGCACGATCCCCATCCCCGTCGAGCTCAACACCGTCGCCGCCTGCCCGATCGCCCCACTCGCCGACAGCCCGAACCCCGCACTCGCTCACGCGTTCGTCGATT
>CAXNFZ010000024.1:0-18996 GCA_964201495.1 Chloroflexota bacterium
AAATCAGTATTTCCCGCGAAACGCGCTATTCCTTCCCCCGAAGGGGGAAGGAATAGCGCGTTTCGCGTTGGAAAAATGGATGGCCTGAGTAGTTACTTCGCCGGACATTAGAATCTTTATCAATGCTGCGTACGAAGATCGTCTGCACCCTCGGCCCTGCTACAGATTCCGACGCCGTCCTCGCCGCGATGATCCGTTCCGGAATGACTGTCGCGCGCCTCAATTTTTCGCACGGCGCACATGCCGATCACGCCCGCCGCATCGAGCAGGTGCGCCGCGTCTCCGCCGAGTTAAGCACCCCCGTCGCCATCATGGGCGATCTGCAGGGGCCGAAGTTTCGCATTGGCGATCTGCCTGTCGATGGGCTCACGCTCGCTGAAGGCCAGACGCTTACACTCTTCGCCGGTCGTCATTTCGATCCCGCACGGCCGAACCACGTGCCATTCCCGCATCCGGAAGTTCTCGCCGCACTCGCCACCGGCAAACATCTGCTCATCGATGACGGCGCCATTTTGCTGCAAGTCGTCGAACACACAGGTGAGCACGAGGTGCGCTGCATCACACTGGACGGCGGACAACTGCTCGCTCGCAAAGGCGTCAGCGCACCCGGCATCGATGTGTCCGTTTCGTCGATCACCGACAAGGACAAGGTCGACCTCGCCTTTGCCGTCGCGCAAGGCATGCAGGCAATCGCGCTGTCGTTCGTGCGCACCAGCCGCGACGTCCGCGAACTGCGCAGACTGATCACGTCGCACGGCGGCTCACAGCTCATCGTCTCAAAAATTGAAAAACCAGAAGCGCTCGTCGACCTCGACGCGATCATCTCCGAGAGCGACATCGTCATGGTCGCGCGCGGCGACCTGGGCGTTGAGGCGCCGCCGGAGGAAGTGCCGTTCTACCAAAAGCGCATCATCCGCCACTGCCGCCGCGCTGGCAAGCCAGTGATCACCGCCACACAAATGCTGCAGAGCATGGTGCACGAAGGCGTGCCCACGCGCGCCGAGGCCAGTGATGTCGCCAATGCCGTGCTCGACGGAACAGACGCGGTCATGCTAAGTGCAGAAACAGCCACGGGTGCGCATCCGGTCGAGGCAGTCGCCGCCATGGCGCGAATTGCGCTGCGCGCCGAGAGCCACGCCATCCGGCGCAACGTCTGGCGCATCGAGCACTCACGACACGAAGGCACGCCGGAAGAGTTGACCACGAATTCCATCACGCTCGCCGCAGTGAACATCGCGCGCGAAATCAGTGCGCGCGCCATCGTCTGCGCCACCCGATCCGGCCAGACGCCGCGCATGGTCGCGCGCAATCGCCCAGCCGCACCGATTCTCAGCCTGACCACCACACAACGTGCGCTGGACTACGCCGCCTTCATCTGGGGCGTGCAAGCCGTCACCGAACCGAGCGTGCTGCAGAACACCGATCTTCTCTTCGAAGCTGCAGAGACGATCGTCAAAGAGCGCGGTCTCGCCACATCCAACGACAGCATCGTCATTGTGGCCGGCGTCCCGCTGGGCACAGGCTCCGGAACTACGAACATGATCAAGGTGCAGCAGGTACACTGACCGTCGCCCGGCGCCCGTGTCCCACGCGATTACCGGCCTGGCTTCTTGTAGCAGCCAAAAATCACCGCGCGCGGGATCGACGTCTGCCCGCCATCGGCCTTCGTCACATACATCGTGAAGACGTAATAGCCCTTCTCCGTCAACGTGAACGGGAATTCACCCGTCGGCAGACTGATCGGGACGCGCTTGCCTGCAGCGCTGTTGGGCTGCACGCCAGCGAGATTGCCCTGCGGGCAGTCATACACATCGGGCACGCCTGTGGGCGCCGTGATCTCGATTTCGGCGCGCTGCGCGCCGTTGATCGTCCACGTCCACTTCGAGGAATTGCCCTCGCCGTTGTGCCCAAGCGGCACATCACCGATGTCGTTGCGCGGCGCAAAACTATCGGCCTGGCTGTAAGGCAGCAAGGCAGCCGGCGCAGTGGTCGGCGCTGGAACCGGAGTAGCCGTCGCTGCCGGCGCAGCTGTCGCGTCAGCAGCAGCCGTTTCCGGCGGCGCGACCTTCACGGCCGGGACAACAGCAGCGTCGCCGGAGAACTGCACCAGTTCGCCGAAGACCCACGCCAATCCTGCTTTCCCATCGGCATACTCGATCTGCCACCACGTGCCGTCCTCGCTCTTGCCTTTCACGAGCGCACCTTCATCCTTCAACACTTTTCCAACAAGGTCGTAGCCCGTTCCCGGTCCGCTGCGAACGTTAACCTTGTCGTTCTCGACATTGACGATTCGAGCAGCAGCGGATGTGGGAACTGCGGTCGGCGCTTCCGCAGCAGCCGTCTGTGCAGGCAGCACGGTTGGTGCAGCCGTCGGCTCAGGCGCGGGCGTGGCTGTCGGCGGCATAAGTGCAGCGATCTGAATGAACACTGGATCTGAACTCACGACCATTGCGTCTTCAGTGTTGAACCCTTTCAACTGCACCACACTCGAGCCGCCGGTCGCATTCGGCGGAATCTGATAATCGATCACCAGCGGGAAGGTGCCGTTCTCGTCCGCCTGGTCGATCACGGCAATCGGCTGATTGTTCACCAGCACCTGCACCTTCGCCACGACCGATCCCTTCACTTCACCCTCGATGCGAAAGGACTGGCCGGCCATCACCTGAAATTGCTGAGCCGGCGCAGTCAACACCGCTGTCGCTCCGTTCTGTGCTGCGGAGCCGCCAAGCACACTAGGAAGCACGAAATAGACAACGGCTGCGACGATCAGCAGCACAGCAGCTGCAGCAAGGAGAAGGACGGGTGTGCGTTTCATTTTCTCTGTAATTCAGGCCAGAAGCAAGAATTGCGCGTCATTCTAGCAAACTGCACTCTGGCCAAGTGCAACAACGGGACCAGCATACTCACGGACGCGAATGCAGACTCCCAGCGAACGCAATCGCCGCCAGACACAGCACCGCCCCAGCGACGGTGCACCACCATCCCCAGCCGAGCGCTACAGGCACTCCAAAGAGTGGCTCGATGGCCACAGCGCGCACGACAAGAAATCCCACTGTGCTCGTCAACGCAGCCAGCAAGCCGGCGCCAGCAGCTGCGCGCAACACGACCGGCCCCGGGTTCGTGCGCCCGCCAAGCCACACGCCGAGCGGCAGAAAAACCACGCACGTCACAAGCTGCAGCATGAACTCCGAGCCCTGCCCACTTGTCAGATTGCGCAGCTCGGGGTAGCCCGGCAGCGCCAGCAGCCACAACAACGCCGCCAGCGCCGCGGGAAGGAAACGACGACGCGCACCGGCAGCGCACATCAGCGCTGCCGCCCACAACGGCAGCAGATAGCCCTCATTAAAAAACACGCCGGCATACGGCGTGTAATTGGTGAATATCGCCAGCTCGTGTGCGCTCAGCGTCAGCGCCGCCGCCGCAGGCTGAGCCCACGGCGCAAAATGCCCGACGACGAGCGCCACAACGGCGAGCGGAAACGCAATGCGCGTGAGGGGCATTTGGGATTTCAGATTGCACATTTCACATTGCACATTGATCGTCCCCAATGTGAAATGTGAAATGTGCAATGTGCAATCTGCAATGTGAACTCTCTAAAGGACGCCCATCGCCTTCAGCACGTTGCGCGGGTTCATCGGCAGCACGTTCATACGCACGCCGACTGCGTCGCAGATGGCGTTGGCCACTGCGCCGGCCGGCGGCACGATCGGCACTTCGCCGACGCCCTTCACACCGAACGGATGGTTCGGGTTCGGCACTTCGACGAGGATCGTTTCAATCATCGGCAGGTCGAGCGCCGTGGGCATGCGATAGTCGAGCAGGCTGGCATTCATAAGGTGCCCGTCTTTGTCGTAGACGTACTCCTCATGCATCGCCCAGCCCAGGCCCTGCGCCACACCACCCTGGATCTGTCCTTCGACATAGCTCGGGTGAATCGCGCGACCGACGTCCTGCGCCGCAGTGTAGCGAAGCACCTGCAGCTTGCCTGTCTCGACATCGACTTCGATGTCGACCACCTGCGTGGCAAACGTAGGCAGCGCACCCTTAGTGTCCATCGACACAGACACCGAGATCGGGCCGCCGGACTCATCGAGCCTGCCAGCCAGTTCCTTGAACGTGATCGATTTGTCCCCGCACGAGTAGACGTCGCGCACGACGTTCACCTGCTCAGGCTGCACGTCCCACAGCGACGCGGCATGCTTCTGCATCTCGACGATGATCTTCTTGCCGAGCGCGTGAGCCACCATGCCGGAGCCATACGTGCTGCGCGAGCCGCCGGTGGCATCGTTGAAGCCGACCGTCTGCGTATCGCCCATCATCGGGCGAATGTCTTCGTAGTTCAGGCCGATCGTCTCGGCCAGCTGCATCGCCAGCGATGCGCGCAAGCCGCCGATGTCGGTGCTGCCTTCAAGATAGCTCACGCGGCCGTCCGAGTTGATGACCGCGCTGGCCGACGAACGGCCGTCCCAGTTGCCCCAGTACCCCGAAGCCACGCCGCGGCCGACTTTGTTGCCCGGCCGGCTCGGAGCAGGCTTCGGGCTGTTGTAGTGCGCAGAAGACTTGATCGCCTCGATCGTCTCGAGATACGCGATCGGGCCATACGTCGGGCCATCGACGCGGCGGTCGCCCTTGCGTGCGCCGTTCAGAAGCCGCATCTCGAGCGGATCGATGCCCAGCTTCGCGGCAAGGTCGTTGACCACGACTTCCGCCGCATACGCCGCATTCGTGCCGCCGGGCGCGCGATATGCCTGCGCCTTGGGCTTGTTCACGATCACGTCGTAATAGTCGATGCGCGCATTCTCGAAGCGGTACGGCCCGAAGATCACCGCCGCACCAGCGCCGACAGGCGAGCCCGGGAACGCACCGGCCTCGTAGGCCATCCACGCGTACGCCGCCACGATCTTGCCGTTCTTGTCCGTGCCCATCTTCACGCGCATCGCAGAGGCGCTCGTCGGGCCGGTGGCCTTCAGTACTTCATCACGGCCCATCGTCAGCTTCACAGGCTGATGTCCGGCCTTGCGCGAAAGTGCAGCGGCCAGCGGTTCAAGATACACGTTCAGCTTGCCGCCGAAGCCGCCGCCGATTTCCATCGGGATGACGCGCACCATCGCGAGCGGCACCTTGAGCACTTCGGAAATTTCGCGGCGCTCGTCCCACGCACTCTGCGTGCTCGTCCACGTCGTGATGCTGCCGTCCATGCTCCAGAGGGCCGTGCCGTTCTGCGGCTCAATATATCCCTGATGCACTGTGCCGGTGACGAACTCGCGCTCGACGATCACGGCCGCATCTGCAAAGGCCTTGTCGACGTCGCCCAGATCGTGCCGGCCGTGCGAAGCGATGTTCGTCGGCTTCGTCCCTTTCTCACCGAGCTCGTCGGTGCGCAGCTCATTCAGCACCACCAGCGAATCTTCGCGCATCGCCTGCAGCACGTCGATCACTGCGGGCAGCACTTCATACTCGACCTTGATCAGCTTGAGCGCCTCTTCCGCCGTGTGGATATCCACCGCTGCGATGGCAGCAATTACATGGCCGTGATACAGCGCACGCGTCTGCGCCATGATGTTCTCGCTCAGATAGCTGAAATTGACCATCCCTTCGCCAGCGTGCACAGTTTCATTTGACGCAGCCGGAAAGTCGCGGCCGGTAATGACTGCCTTCACGCCCGGCAGCTTCTCCGCTGCGCTGGTGTCGATGCTGACGATGCGCGCGTGCGCGTGCGGACTGCGCAGCACCTTGCCGTACAGCAGGCCCTGCAGCTTGATGTCCGCCCCGTACTGCGCGCGTCCGGTGACCTTGTCGATGCCGTCCGGCCGAATCGGCCGCGTGCCGACAACTTTGAATTCCTTGGTCTCAACCATATCGAATCATTGACTCCTATTGACTCCTGTAGAGCAACTGCTCACCCGTGATGAATTCGATCTCGAATCACATGCAGCGGGCCGAGCAGCTCACCTGTGGAAAACTCTTCAGGCCTGCGCCCGCATTTCTTCGGCAGCCGCCAGGACAGCCTTCACAATCTTGTCGTAGCCCGTGCAGCGGCACAGATTGCCAGCAAGGAAGAAACGTACGTCATGCTCGGTCGGGTTCGGGTTTTTCTCGAGCAGCGCCTTCGATGCAACGAGAAATCCGGGCGTGCACACGCCGCACTGCAGCGCTGCGTTCTCAAGAAACTGCTGCTGCAGCGGGTGCAGCTCGTCGCCAGCGAGGCCTTCCACGGTGGTGACGCTGCGGCCCTGCGTTTCCACGCCGAGCACCAGACAGCTGTTCACCAGCACACCGTCGAGCAGCACGCTGCACGCTCCACAGTTGCCGTTGTTGCAGCCTTCCTTGGCGCCAGTCAGGCTCAGCACATCGCGCAACACTTCGAGCAGGCTCTGGCGCGGCTCACAAAGAAACTCGGTTTCCTGACCATTGATCGTCGCCGAGACGGAAATTTTTCTGGACATAGTTGTACTCCTGGTATGCCGTCGTCGGAATCCCCGAAACCACACAACGTGGTTCGGGGAGGAATTCAACGACGACGGACTGAGCAATTGCGTCAGGCCCGTGCGCGTTCGACGGCAATTTCCAGCGCGCGCTTCGTCATGACGGCAGAAAGATGCTTGCGCTGTTCAGCGCTGCCGCGCATGTCGCTGATCGGCCGCGCGGCCGCCTTCGCGATCGCCGCTGCTGCATCGATCGCCGTCTCACCCACCGGCTGCCCGACGAGCGCCGCTCCCGCTTCCGGCACGAACAATGGCGTCGGTGCGACTGCGCCGAGCGCAATACGCGCTGCGACGAACGTCGTCTTGTCTGCGCTCAGCTGCACGGCCACGCCGGCGCTGACCACAGCAATATCCATTTCGTTGCGCGGAATAAATCGCAGATATGCCGCACCACTGTTTCGCTGCGGCGCAGGCAGCTTGAATGCCACCAGCAAATCTCCCTTCTGCAGCACAGTTCGTCCCGGCCCGGCGAAGAAATTCTCAATCGCAATCTCACGAATGCCGTTCGGTGCAGACACCACACAGCGCGCACCCAGCGCGATCAGCGTCGGCAGCGCATCGCCCGCAGGCGACGCCGTGCACACGTTGCCGCCCAGCGTGGCGCGGCCCTGAATCGCAGTGCCGCCAATCAGCGTCGCCGAGTCCATCAGACCCGGATACAGCGCCGCCAGCTTTGCATCGCTGTAAATACGATACAGCGGCACCGCTGCACCGATCGTCAGCCCAGCGGCCGCGTCGTACGACAGTTCGTTCAATTCCGGGATCGATTTGACGTCGACCACGACCTGTGCGCTTCGTCGCCCTTCACGCAGCTGCACGATGATGTCGGTGCCGCCGCTCAGGATTTTCGCGTTGTCGCCCTCCTGCGCAAGGATGGCGGACGCCTCGCTCACGGATTTTGCGGAGACGTAGGAGAAAGCTTGCATATGAGGAAGGGTTATAGCATAGGTGAGAAATTAGAGGGGAGAGGAGAGAGGGGAGAATCATGGATACTTCGCACACACGAATCAAGTCGCTTCCCTCTCCCCTATTCCCTCTCCCCTATTCCCTCTTCCCTTCTTCCTTCCCCTGTTCCCCATGAAAATCTCCCACATGCACTGGCAGCAGATCGAACAATATCTGAAAAGCGATGACCGTTGCGTGCTGCCGCTCGGCAGCACCGAACAGCACGCCTTCCTCAGTTTGAGCACTGATTCGATCCTTGCAGAGAAAATCTCGTCCGACGCCGCTGAACCACTCGGTGTCCCGATTTTTCCTGTGCTGCCGTACGGCATTACCCCCTATTTCATGGACTATCCGGGCACAGTGTCGCTGCGGGTAAGCACGTATCTGGCCGTGGTCGGCGACGTGCTCGATTCGATGTATCGACATGGCTTCCGGCGCATCCTGATCGTGAACGGCCACGGCGGCAATAACCCTGCCAGCGCGTTCGCCGACGAATGGCTGAACGCTCATTCGGGCGCCGGAATCAAGTTCCACAACTGGTGGAGCGCACCGCGCACCTGGGCACGCGTGATGGCGACCGACCCGGTCGCTTCGCACGCTTCATGGATGGAGAACTTTCCGTGGACGCGCCTGGCCGGCGGCGCCGTGCCGCAGGAAGCGGCGCCAACGCTCGTCACGCCGCGCAAGTACAGCGCCGCAGAAATGCGCAGCCGCCTCGGCACCGGCAACTTCTCCGGCCTGTATCAACGCCCAGACGAAGAGATGCGCGCGATCTGGGACGTCGCTGTAGCCGAAACACGCGAACTGCTGGAGGACTGGAATGACTAGCTCCGATCCCTTCAATTTCGCCGGCCGCACCGTGCTCGTCACCGGCGCTGCGCACGGGTTCGGGCGCGCCATCGCCGTCGCATTCGCCGCACGCGGCGCGCGCGTACGCGTCTGTGATCTGCTCGGCGACGAGATCGCGCAGACGCGCGCGCTCTGCCTGCAGGCCGGCGGCATCTGCACACCAGAAGACGCCGCCGTGGTCGATGTCACCGACCGCGACTCCGCCCTCGCCTTCGCTCAGTCCACGCCCGCGGACGTGCTCGTCAACAACGCTGGCGGTGTGCTTGGCCAGGTCGGCCAGCCGCTCGAACACGTAACCGCTGCGCAGTGGCATGCCATCTTCGACGTGAACGTCACTGCTGCGTTCACGTTCGCACAGGCGGTCGCCCCGCACATGAAGGCGCGCCGCACAGGTCGCATCGTCAACATCAGCAGCGGCGCCGGCCTCAGCATCAGCATGACCGGCATCCAGGCCTATGCCTCCGCCAAAGCTGCGCAAATCGGCCTGACGCGCCAGCTCGCCCACGAACTCGGCCCATTTGGCATCACCGTGAACAACATCGCGCCGGGCTTTGTGCGCAGCAATCCGAATAGTGAACGCCAGTGGCAGTCATACGGCGCAGCCGGCCAGCAGGAAATTCTCGACAGCATCGCCCTGCGCCGGCTGGGCACCCCCGAGGATATCGCCCACGCCGTGCTCTTCTTTGCCTCTGATTTCGCCGCCTGGGTCACTGGGCAGGTGCTGGCAGTGGACGGAGGAAAATAATTCGTGAGCGTCTTCGAAACTGATTCGCGCCTGCCATTCACCGCCGGGATCGTCGCCATCGTTGCAGTGCTCGGCGGCGCAGCAGCGGCCGTGCTCGGCGCCATATTCACGCCAGTCTCGCTGATCACTTTTCTCTACATCCTGATCACGTTGCTGCTGCTTGCGCTGGCCATTTACATCGCATCGCAGCTGCCGGGCTACCTGCACTCAAGCTACGCACTCGATCGAAACGCGCTCGTCATTCGCTGGGGCGGCCTGCGTGAAATTGTGCCGATGGCTGAAATCCAGCGCGTCATCGCCGCCACCGATCTCACCGATGGGCTGCGCCTGCGCCGATTCCCGCTCCCCGGCTGGTGGCGCGGACAAGGCAGACATCCTGCTCTCGGGAAACTTTTTTTCTATGCCACGGACGGCCTGCAAAGCCAGATCGTCGTCATCACCCCGGATCGCAATTACGTGATTTCGCCCTACGATGCTGAAGGCTTCCTCGACGCCTTCAATGCGCGCTACGACATGCGCCCAACGCAGCAGGTGCTCTACAGCCGCGTAGAGCCGCGCTATATGAGCTGGCAGTTCTGGAGTGACCACGCAGCACATTTTCTGCTCTTGTTCATGCTTCTTGCGCATCTCGGGTTGGTCGCGCTCGCCACCGGCCGCTACCCCTCAGCGCCAGCACAAATTCCGCTGCACTTCGACGCAGCCGGAATCGTAGATCGAATGGGCCCGCGCACGCAGATCTTTGCGCCGGTCTTCGTCGGCACTGTTCTATTACTGCTCGGCATCGCCGCCGGCATTTTCGTCTATGCGCGCAGGGAACGTGGCATGGCCTACCTGCTCTGGGGCGGCGGCGTAGCAGTGCAGGCGATGTTCGTCGTGACCATCGTCATGATTGCATTCGCCTGACTCGCAGATCATCGACGAAAACGGGGAGTGACTAAACTCAAGGATATTCCGCGAATCACGGCATCGCCCCTGTCCGTTGCAAAGACCGCGTGTTGTACAGGCGCCTACGGCAGCGCCTTCATGGCGCCCACTGCCGTCAGCAGCAGCGCCGCAAACAATGCTTCAAGACGCAGACTCAGATGAAATCGGCGCGCAAATTCACTTCCATCACTGGCATCACCCACACCGCTGGCACCACTTTTCTGCAGCGCCCAGTGCCGCAGCCGCGGCGCCAGCACCTGCTGATGAAACGCACCAAAGCCGATCAACACTGCAAACAGCACAAGCTTCACAGACAGCGCACGGCCATAGTCACTCGTCCACAGCGCCTCGAAGCTGCCCAGAAATTGTGCGGACTGTGCAATGCCTCCGAGCGCCAGGCCAGCCACGCAGAACAGCGCGAGCGGTGAAAACCGGTCGACTGCCGCTCCGTAACTGCGCACCGCGGAAGCTGCCGGCGCACGCGCCAGTTCACCGGCGATCACCACCAGCATCAGCACCCCTCCCAGCCAGAACGCTGCCAGCGTCAGATGCAGCCAGTCGCTCAGCAGCGCAAATGCTCCGTGGCCAGCACTGCGTGAAAGCACACTCTGCGTGCCGAGCAGCAGCAGCACCGCCAGCGTCGTCCACGGCCCACGCACCCGATTGCGCAGCAGCACCAGCATCACCAGCAACAAGGCCACGCGCACCCAAACGACGACAGTCCCAACCTCACCGCCCGCCCCTCGCGCAGCGATGAACGCCACCGCCGTCGTCAGGAACGCAGCGATCAGCGCCCACGATGTCGCGCGCAGGCGCGCCGTCGCAGTTTTCTCACGCACTACACGCGTGCGTTCACCAGCAAGCGCCGTCCATTCGATAAAAAAGCCGCCCGCCAGCGCGAAATATGCGCACAGCAACAAACCCTGCCACAGTATGTTTTCGAGCATGCCCGCATGGTAACCTTTCGCGCCGATGTCTATTCCACGCAACGTGTGGCTGGTGCGCCACGGCCAGACCGACTGGAACCTCACACGCCGCTACATGGGCGCGAGCGATCGTCCGCTCACCGAGCACGGCCGCCGCCAGGCCACGTCGCTGGGCCGGTTTTTCGTCGCGCGCAAGATCGATGTGATCGTGCACAGCGGAGTCGCACGCACGCGCGACACAGCCGAAGCGATTTGCGCTGGCCGCAAAATCGATCTCATCGAGGACGCACGCTGGCGCGAAGCTTCGCACGGCGTCTGGGAAGGTCTCACCTGGCGCGAGGTTTCGGCGCACTTTGGCGCGCAGGCGCGCGCGCGCTTCTCCGATCCGCTCAATGTCGCCCCACCTGAAGGCGAGTCGCTCACGCAGCTCCGTGCACGCGTTCTCGATGCGTACTCTGATCTTGGCCAAAGCTATCCGCGCAAACGCGTGCTGATCGCCACGCACGGGGGCGTGATCCAGACGCTGCTGTGCGAGCTCTTCGCCACACCACTCGCCGAACACTGGCGCTGGCGCATCGATCTGGGCAGCGCCTCCGGCTTCGACTGCTATCCAGGAGCAACCATCCTGCGCGCAGTCAATTCGATTCCGCCGCTCGTCTCGCAACGAATCGATTCCGACGAGTCGATTTCTCATCACAATTCACCGTCACAAAACACGCCATGCCCTTCTTCGAAGCCATCCGATTCCTCACCCTGATTCCAGTGCCGTTCCTGCCGCCGATGAGCATGGACACGTACGAGCGCAGCATCGCGCGCGCCATGGCGTGGTTCCCAACCGTCGGCCTGCTGATCGGCGCACTCGGCGCCGCCGCCGGCTGGCTGGGCGAGCTCGGCTGGGGCGAGTTCACGCGCTCAGCCTTCATCGTGATCACATGGGGCATCGTCACATCCGGCCTGCACCTCGACGGGCTCTCGGACACGTTCGATGCAGTGATGAGCTGGCGGCCGCGCGAACGCAAGCTTGAAATCATGAAGGACAGCCGCATCGGCGCCATGGGCGCTATCGCGCTGATCGCCGTTCTGCTGCTCAAAACAGCGTTCCTGAGCGCCGGAGCCGGCATGGCAACCTGGCTGCCGGCAGCGCTGCTCGCACCAGTGCTCGGCCGCTGGGTTGATCTCTACGGCGTCTTTTTCTTTCCCGCCGCCGCCGAAGGGGGCCTGGGCCGGCATTTCAAGGAACACATCCGCCGACGTGATTTTGCAGTCGCCACGGCTCAGATGATCGTAATCGTCGTCATTGTGTGCGCCTGGAGCGGCGGCGTCATGGGCGTCCTGCGCGGCGTCGTCGCAACTGCACTTGTCTTGGCCGCAGCACACGCCATCTTCACACGCTGGACGCGCTCGCTCGGCGGCCTCACCGGCGACACCTACGGCGCTGTCTGCGAAATCGGCGAAGTGATCGCGCTCGCAGCGTTTTGTTTCTGATGCACACGCACTGCAAATACCAGATCAGGCGAGCCACCAATCTCCCTGTATTCCCAAAATGGGGAGTGCTCAAAATCGATTTGATGAAACCCGCGAAACACGCCATCGCCCGCCCCCGAAGGGGGCGGGCGATGGCGTGTTTCGCGGATACCAACTGGGCTTTGCGCACTCCCCCAAAATGAGTGCTTCTGCGCAGTTCAGCCGCATCTCAGCATCACAGATTCAAATGAAAAATCCCCGGAGGAATTTAAAGTGTTGTTCAAATATCCCAGCGTGACCGTCAGCGGCCTGATTACTGCATCGAGCGAAAAGCTGTTCGACATCGTCACAAATGTGGCACGGCATCCAGAACTGGCCGGCAGTGGCGAAGTTCAGAATGTGGCATGGATTACATCCGAGCCGCACAGCGTCGGCTCCAGTTTCGAATCCCAGCAGAGTATCAACGGCTTCCGCTACCGCACGCGCTCGGTCGTGCAGGTATTCGATCGTCCGCGCCAGTTCGTCTGGCTGTCTGGCATGGGCGCAAAACGTCCACCGTTCGGCCAGTTGTGGGGCTTCGACTTCAAGAGCATCGACGCGCGCACGACATGGGTGTCGCACGTGATGCGCGTACCCATCCCCCTGCTAGCCTTGCCGCCGTTCACCTGGATCTCCCGTGCCGGCTTGATGCACGAAGTCGCCAACATGAAGCCCACTCTGCCGCGCCTGGCAAAAATAGCCGAAGCCCAGCTGCTCGGCGATATTCGCGTCACGCTCGACTGGTGCGTCGGCGACGCACCGTGCAGCCAGATCGACCCTGCGTCGCTGCAAACCACTTAACGCGACCGGGCTCGCAGCAGCTCTGCCCACGTTCACAGGCGCGCAGCAGATCTGCACCTATTCCGGCGTAGTCGTCGGCATGATCAAAATTGCCATCGGCGTCACGGTGTCCGTCGGCGGAAGCGGCGGCGGAGGCGGCCATGTCGGAGCCGGTGTATCCGTAGCAGCGGGGGGCAGCGTAGCGCTCGGCGGCGGCGGAGTAGCGCTTGGTGGAACCGGCGTCGAAGTCGGCGGAAGCGGGAGCGGCACAGCGCTCGGCGGAGGCAACGGCGTCGGAGTCGGTGCAGCGAGATCCCAGCCAAGACGGAAGCGCGATTGCCCGCTGTATTCGACATACTGCACCTGCAGATCATGCGGCCCAGCAGCAAGCACACGCGTCGCCGTCACCACACGGCTGCCCGCCGCAGTGTATGCGTCGATCAGCGGTGTGCCATCCAGGTATAAACGCACGCCATCGTCCACCTCGGCGGTGAAGACATACGTCCCGGCGCCAAAGTTGACTCGGCGCTGCCAATCGATTGAAAAGTTGTCCGATGCGACCTCCGGCGCGGGCGAGCTGAATCCCCATTCGAAAAACAGCCCGGCGCTGCCGCCCGGATCGGCGTCGTCACGAATCAACACTGGCTGACCGCTGCGGTCCGTGTTGTTGTAATAGCGACCACGCCAGCCGGCGTAGCTGCTGCGCCAGCTCAGGCCGACGCGCGCGCTGCCACTCGATTTGTAATGTTCGACCCGAATGGAGTGCGGGCCACGGCTCAGCCCACGCGCTGCCTGCACAGTGCGCGCCGGGCCGTTGCGCCATTCGTCGATCAGCAGCACACCGTCCACATAGAGTCGTCCACCATCGTCGACGGTGAAGTCAAACAGGTAATTGTCAGCATTCGGAAAATCCTGAATGCGCGTGAACACCACAGAAAACCCATTCGCCGGCACGCCCGGCCCGGGTGAAGCTGTGCGCCAGTCCAGATTCAGGAATGGGTTGCCTGGTTCGTAACGGCGCAGCACTGCTGGTTCGAACAAATCAGTGTTGGCGTAGTACTGCGCATACCAGACGCCGACGGCGTTCGGATCAGGCGTAGGCGAAACGGGCGGCAGCGGAGGCGGCGGCGGCGTGTGTGCAGGATACGGTGGGAACTGCGGCGGATGCGGCTCCTGCGAATGCGGCGACGGTGGGCATGGCGGCGGCGCAGTGGGAACCGCCAGCGGCAGCTCAAGCACATTGTTCGCCTCTGTCGACTCCGGCACAGCGCGGCTCGAATCGACAGTCACACGATTCAACCCAGTGAGATAGCCAGGGAACCAGAGCGTGGTGGTCTTCCCACCTTCGAGCCCGGTGTTCAGCGTGTACTGTGCATTGTTCACCTGCACGACAAACGGCCCAGCTGGATACGGCGTGTTGTTACGGATTTCGACCATCACACCCAGCGACGGCTCGTTCCCGCGCTGCGTGCAGGCATACGGCGACTGAGCTGAAATCGACAGACTACCCACGGCCAGATCGGGCAGTGCGTCAACACTGGCAACGCCCGACGTCGGCACCGGGCTGGGCTGCGCAGCAGGCGCAACCGGCGGTGCAGAAGTAGCCGGAGGCGGAGCAGGCACGCCGGACGCACTTCCATCGCCGCTTCCGACAGACGAGTAGCTGGTGAAGCCGCTGCCACTGCCGCGCGCAACGAGGTACAACGTCGCATCATTTTGCGAAGCCGGCAGATTTGCCAGCACGAAATTTCCGTTGCCGTCGCTCATGACCTCGGCTATTTTCACCAGCCGATCGAACGAGACGTTCGGCCCGGGCGCCATGAAAATTTCGATGCGCTCACCTGCCTGGAAGCCGCTGCCGACCAGCGTCATCGGTTGCCCAGCCTGCAGCGGCGTCGCGAGATCAATGCGCGCGCGTACCGGCGCGGTCGGTGCCGGCGATTCACCACTCAGTTGCGGCCAAAGAAAAAAAGCTCCGACACACAGCAAAATCGTGGCGAGAAGAATCAGTGCTCCCCACGCGATATAACGAGTCGGTGCGGCATCAAACTGTCCAGTGCCGGTCATCGTGCGACGCGGATCCTGATTCATCATTGAATTGTAACTATGGAACCATAAGGGGGGGTGCACCCCTGCCGCAAGCGCTCAGGACCGAGTCGCTGCCAATGACGGGTATTAAGATAAGGCCGAATGTCCCAGCCAATTTATGACTCCTTTGCGCGCGTCTACGATCTGCAGCACAGCTCCTACGCAGACGATCTGCCCTTGTACCTGCAGCTTGCGCGCGAGATACCCACCGAACGAGCGGTGCTCGAACTCGGTGCCGGCAGCGGCCGCGTCATGCTCCCGTTGCTGCGCGCCGGCCGCCGCGTCATCGGCGTCGATGAGTCGGCTGAGATGCTCGCCATCGCACGTGAGCACATCGCAGCGCTGGGCAGCGACGCGCATGCGTTCGAACTGCACTGCGCCGACTCACGCACCTTCCGCAGCAACGAACGCTTCGGCATGGTCGTCATCGCGTTGAATACCTTCCTGCACAATCGCACACGCGAAGATCAGATCGCCACGCTGCGCACCGCCCGGGAACACCTCACGGCCGATGGAATCCTGATCGTCGATCTGCCGCCGAACGACGAGCTCGCTTTCCAGCCTGAAGACGGTGCATTTCAAATCGAAGCCACGCTCATCGATCCGACGACGCAGACGCGCATCACCAAGTCCGTCGCCAGCCTGGTGTACTGGGCGACGCAGGAACAGGAGCTCACCTACCGCATCATCGAAGAACGCGCCGGCAACGAACACGAGCAGATCATCTCGTTTCGTCTGCGTCACGTTTTTCGGCATGAAATGAATCTGCTGCTGCTCGCCTCAGGCTTCGCACAGCCGCGCTGGTTCGGCGATTACCACATGAACGAGTACGTCGACGACAGCGAACGCATGATCTGTGTCGCGACAGGAACATGATGAGCCGATTCAAGAATTTCGTAACTGCGCAGGACTAAGTCAATATTTCCCGCAAATCGTAACTACTCAGGCCTAAATCAGTATTTCCCGCGAAACGCGCTATTCCTTCCCCCGAAGGGGGAAGGAATAGCGCGTTTCGCGTTGGAAAAATGGATGGCCTGAGTAGTTACCGCAAATCACATCATGGCCATCCGAACCAAACTCACCATCTGGTACACCAGCGTGCTCGCGCTTGTGCTCATTGCGTTCGGTGGCGGCGTATATGCGCTGCTCACTGTGCGCATCAACGGCCAGCTCGAAGCCAGTCTGCGTCAGTCGGCCGACACGGTCTGGCCAGTCTTCTGGACGGCCGGCGTGCGCGTGCCTGGACTGGATGAAACCAATCCACTCGTCGTGCCGCGTCCAGCGCAGGATCCGTTCCGCGCCGCCGAAGTGTTCGTCGAAATTCTCGACGACAACGCGCGCGTCGTCGGGATCTCATCAAACCTTTTTGCGGATCAACCGACGGCTTACAAACCGCTCGATCTCAACGCGCTCGCGAAGCTGCGCGCCTCCGCCGACGTTCTGAACGGCGAGGTGTTCAGCATCATCCGGCCGAACGTGCGCAGCTCCTTGTATGTGCTCACGCGAGCGCAGCGCGGCCCGGAGAATGAGCTGATCGGCTTCCTGCAGGTCGCCACGTCGCGCGAACCACTCGAAAGCGCGCAGTATCAGCTGCTCGTCTCCCTGTTGGTGCTCGGCAGCGCCGGCCTGATCATCTCGGCCGTGCTCGGCGCATTCCTCGCCCGACGCGCACTGCGCCCGGTCGATCGCATCACTCAGACTGCGCTGGCGATCTACCGCGCCGAAAATCTTGGACGACGCGTGCCCGTGCACAGAGCCGAAGACGAAGTCGGCCGACTTTCCGCCGCGTTCAACGAAATGCTCGACAGGCTTTCGAGCCTGTTCACCGCGCAGCAGCGACTCGTCGCCGACGTCTCACACGAGATGCGCACACCACTCACCGTCATCCGCGGCAACGTCGATCTCTTGAACGCCATGGGCTGCGCCGATCCAGAGTCGCTCGATGCGCTGCGCAAGGAAACCGACCGCATGACGCGCATGGTCGGCGATCTGCTGCTCCTCTCGCAGGCCGACGCCGGCCAGCTGTCGATGCAGATTCACCCGACCAGGCTGGCGAGCATCATCGCCGACGTCGAGCGCAGCGGCCGCGTGCTGGCCGGCGAACGCGTGCACGTCTCAGCCGTCGCCAACCCGGCCATCGTCATCGCCGCCGACCCAGACCGTCTGAAGCAGGTGCTGCTGAATCTGACCGACAACGCCATTAAGCACACGCCTGACGGCGGCGACGTGCAGCTCGAAGCCACCGGCGTGTTCAACGGCTTCGCGCGCATCTCAGTCATAGACACCGGCATCGGCATCCCCGAAGACGACGTCCTGCACGTGTTCGAACGCTTTTATCGCGTGGACAAATCCCGCTCGCGCGAACGCGGCGGCATCGGGCTCGGTCTCTCCATCGCACAAAAAATCGTCGAAGCACATAAGGGGCGCATCACCGTCAGCAGCAAAGTCGGCGTCGGCACCACGTTCGATGTGTACATGCCTGTGGTGACGGCAAACGAGTAGCGGGCTACAATCCCGCGCATGGCCTCATCCTTCGACGAACTGATCGACCGACGCAACTCCGACAGCATTAAATGGCTGGCATATCCCGCCGACGTGCTCCCGATGTGGGTCGCGGACATGGACTTCCGTTCGCCCGAGCCGGTGCTGCAAGCGCTCCGCGAGCGCGTCGAGCACGGCGTGTTCGGCTATGCCGGACCGCAGCCGAAGCTGCTCGAGGCCATCGTGGCATGGGCAGCGCGGCGCTACGGATGGCAGATCAGACCCGAACACATCGTGCTGTTGCCCGGCCTGGTCAGCGGATTGAATTCGGTGGTGCGGGCGTACGGTCACGTAGGTGACAGCACGATCATGCTGTCCCCGATCTACCCGCCGATTTTCAGCAGCGCCTACGAGCAGGGCATGCGCCCGATCCTGGTGCCGATGCTGACCACACAAAGCGGGTCGACGCTGCGCTACGAAATCGACTTTGCTGCGTTCGAAAAAGCGATCACCCCGCGCACCACACTGATGATGTTGTGTCATCCGCACAACCCCATCGGCCGCGAGTTCACGCGCGAAGAAATGCTGCGGCTGGGCGAAATTGCGCTCAAGCACAACCTCACAATCTGCTCCGATGAAATTCACTGCGATCTGATGCTCGACAGCCGTCAGCACACCACATTCGCATCGTTGTCCCCCGAACTTGCCGAGCGAACGATCACCCTGATGGCGCCCAGTAAAACATTCAACGTGCCGGGGCTCGGCTGCAGCTTCGCGATCATCACGAATGCGCAGCTGCGACAGCGCCTGCAAAGCGCGATCAGCGGCATCCTGCCGCACGTGAACCTGATGGGGATGGTCGCCACTGAGGCAGCTTTCACCAGCGGTGATGCATGGCTGGCCGATCTGCAGGCATATCTCTCCGGCAACCGCGACGCGATGGTGCAGTATGTCACCGAGCACATGCCTGGTGTATCCGTCACCGCGCCGGAAGCGACCTATCTGGCGTTCCTCGATTTCCGCTCCGTCGGCCTCAGCAAAGACCCGTATGGGCATTTTCTGTCGAAGGCAAAGGTTGCGCTCAGCGGCGGCGCGGGCTTCGGCGCAGGCGGCGAAGGTTTCGCGCGCTTCAACTTCGGCTGCCCGCGCAGCCGCATGATGGAAGCGCTGGAGCGCATGGCCGAAGTGCTGCCGTAACAGACGGCGGCCACCTGCACTTTTTTGAAATTGGTCGATCAGCGTTCTATTGCAGGACGCACCGTCCCTTCTC
>CAXNFZ010000025.1:0-18582 GCA_964201495.1 Chloroflexota bacterium
GGTTCATGTAGTCGAGTTTAGCCACTCCTGGTATTTACGAGGAGATAAAAAATCATGTACACAGTAGCAGTAAAGCGCGACTTCGTCGCACAGCATTTTTTGATCGGGGGAGACTGGGGACCGGAGAACTTCAAGCATTCGCATCACTATGTAGTCGAAGTGCAGCTGCATGGATCGCGTTTGGATGTGCACGGATATCTCGTCGACATCGTCGACATTGAACGTGCGCTGAACGGTTTGGTGGCGCGCTTCAAGGACAAGCTGTTGAATGAAGAGCCAGAATTTCTTGGTCTGAACCCAAGCGTCGAGCATTTTTGTCGCATCATGTGGGAGCTGTTTACTGCGCAGATTCGCGCCGAGACGCTCGATGTGGTGGCTGTGCAGATTTGGGAAAACGACATCGCCTGGGCGTCGTATCGGCGCACGGTCGGGGCGGGCTGACGCGGTATGCGTATCGGCCTGGTGATCTATGGTTCGCTGGACACATTGTCGGGCGGGTATTTGTACGACCGAAAGGTGGTCGCGTACCTGCGCACGTGTGGTGACGATGTGCAGATTTATTCTCTGCCGTGGCGAAGCTATGGGCGGCATCTCTTGGACAACACGTCGGCTGCGTTTGCGCGTCGCCTGCGTGATGCACCTGTGGATGTGTGGCTGCAGGATGAGCTGAATCATCCGTCGCTGCTGCGAGCGAATGCGGGCCTGCGCGTGCCAATCGTGTCGATCGTGCATCACTTGCGCGTGAGTGAGACGCATCCTGCGTCGTTGCGTGGTGTGTATCGTGCGGTCGAATGTGCGTATCTGCGCAGCTGCGATGCATTCGTGTTCAATAGCGGCGCCACGCGGGAGAGTGTACGAGAACTCATCGGCCGGTTGCCGCCGCATGTGGTGGCATATCCGGCTGGAGATCACCTGACGATTCCGCCTGTGGTGCGCGATCGCGGCGCCGATGAACCGCTGCGATTGCTCGCGGTGGGAAATTTGATCGAGCGCAAGGGACTGCACACGACGCTGGCGGCGCTGGCGCAGGTGCAGGGAAACTGGACGTTCGATGTGGTCGGCAGAGACGATCTGGATCCGGAGTACGCCGCGCGCTGTCGGCGCATCGCGGTTGCCGGCGACCTGGGCGCGCGCGTGCGCTGGCTGGGTCGGCTCGATGATCGGCAGCTGGTGCAGGCGTATGCGGCGAGTGATGCGCTGGTGGTGCCGTCGCAGTACGAGGGCTTTGGCATTGTGTATCTGGAGGCACTGGCGGCTGGCCTGCCGGTGATCGCATCGACAGCGGGCGCTGCCGGAGAGATCGTGCACGACGACGTCGAGGGCTATCTGGTTTTGCCGGAAGATCCGGCGGCGACGGCGGCGGCGATTCGGAGATTGTTCGATCCGGAGCGGCGGCGACGGCTTGGGCAGGCTGCGCGTTTGCGCTACGTCGCGCATCCGCGCTGGGAAGACTGTGCGGAAATGATCCGTGGTCTGTTGACGTCGATGGTGCACGACGCAGGCAATGGGCGATGAATCACGACTTCGCCAGTTGCTGCGTGAATTGTGTGGTGAGGTAACTACTCAGGCCTAAATCAGTATTTCCCGCGAAACGCGCTATTCCTTCCCCCGAAGGGGGAAGGAATAGCGCGTTTCGCGTTGGAAAAATGGATGGCCTGAGTAGTTACGTGGTGAGGGAATGCAATGACTCAGGCTGTGGCCGGCCTGAGTATCTGTGAGGAGACAACGTGACTGAAGAAGAATTCATTCGCTATCTGGTGGCGAAGCGCACTATCGACGATCGTTCACTGAACACGCATGTGTATGAGCGATTTCGAGTGGAGCTGATGGCGTGCGGTGAACGCCCGCGTGTGCTCGAACTCGGCGGCGGCATCGGAACGATGGTGCAGCGGCTGGCGGAGCGCGGCGCTTTCGGCGCAGCGCAGCCGGAATATGTGCTGATCGACGAACAATCATCTGTCATCGCCGAAGCACAGAAGCGCTGCAGTGGCCTGCCTTTTTTTGTTCGAGCCGAGGCTGCTGATGCGCGGCGCTTCCTGCAGGAGAACGAAGGGCAATGGGATGTGTTGATCGCCAATGCGTTCCTTGATTTGTTTGATCTGTCGAAAATCGTGCCGCTGGCTCTGCGAGCGCTGAAGCCGGGCGGTCTGTTTTATTTCACGGTCAACTTCGACGGTGTGACCAGGCTTATGCCAGCGATCGATCCTGCGTACGATGATGAGCTTGAAGTTTTGTATCACCGCACGATGGACGAGCGCATCATCGACGGAGTGCGCTCGGGAGACAGCCACAGCGGCAGCAGCCTGTTTGCACACCTGCGTGCGGCTGGTGCGCGCATCGCTGCGAGTGGCTCATCCGACTGGGTGATCTTCGCTGGTGAAGACGGCTATGCGGATGACGATGCGTTCTTTCTCAGATGCATCCTCGGGTTTTTTGAACAGTCCGTCGGTGCGCGCTCGGAGATCGACGCACATCGATTCAGCGCTTGGCTGAGCGAGCGGCGCGCGCAGGCGGTGCGTGGTGAGCTGGTCTACCTGGCGCACCAGCTCGATTTTGTCGGGCGTGCTCGATAGCGCTACAGAAGGTCGCCGGCGGCAGCGCGAATGCGCGCGGTGATTGCAGCAGCGTCGTCGCCGGCGGCGGTCATTTGTGACGCATGCAGCGGCGGTCCGAAATCCAGCCGGATGGTGTTGTTCTGCAGCGCAGGAAGCATGACCTGCAGCATCGCCGCCATGCGTTCGCGATCGGGGAGTGTGCGCTTGATGCTGGCGAGCGGATGGCGATATGCGGCCGGGTCGAAGACGCCGCGCACGATAACTGGCACGATTGTCGTCTCGGGCGCCAGGCGCGCCAGCAGGCCGGTGCTTTCGTTCCAGCTGGCCAGCGACTCACGCGCGGCGTCGCGGCGCTGCGCCGGGTCCGGCTCGATGCGGCCAGCCGGAAAAGTCAGCACGGCGCGGCCGGCCTTCAACTCGGCGACGATGCTGCGGAAGGCGCTCATGCGCGCGCCTGCGTCCTCGCGCACGAAGATCAGGCGCGGCGCCAGGTTCGGCAGCGCTGCAAGAAATGGCCGATGCGCAGCCACGATGCGCAGATCCTCGCGTGGGATGGAGGCGAACAGATCGACCGTGTCGGTGAGGCCCGGATGGTTCGAGACCACGAGCAGCGGGCCGCAGGCTGGAATATGTTCGATGCCGTGCACGTCGATTTGGCCGGCCAGCTCCCCTGTAATCCATGACGACGCTGCGCGCAGCCCGTGCGCACCGATGCGTTCGTTAAATGCTGTCATTTGTCGGGCGAATCGAACTGCCGGCGTGCGAAAAAGTGCATCCGTAAAGGTGCTGCGGCACACGCCGAGCGAGTCACAGATGTCGCCGAGGTTGATGTCGATGAGCTGGTCGAACATGGAGTTGATCATAGACGGGACAGAGCACGCGGAGGGCAGCGGAGGTCGCGGGACTTTTCCACTAAGCTTGAGTAGTTACGGATGCCTTCTCTATTTCTCTGTTTCGCGTTGGAAAACTGGCTGGCCTGAGTAGTTACCCTATTTCTCTATTTGCGGCGTTTCGCATTCGCGCTAAAATTACAGAGTTATTTTAGGAACACATACCATGTCGTCGCTGCAGAGTCGTCTCCGGTTCCGCCTTGCCTACAGCGAGCGTGCACGCCTGCACAACTTCAGCGACAAGGGTGCGGTGATTGAGCATTTTAAATCGATCATCGGCCTGTCGATCATCTGATGTAGTGCAGCAGGCAGATTTTCTTGCGTGTGAGACGTGCCTGGCCTGCGCGCGTCGCACAATTGTTTCGGCCAGTTTTCTGTGATGCACCGACTGAATGCAGCCGGGTATCCTTTTCAAGCGAGTTCAATTTTTATGAGCAATCCGTTTCAATCCACGCTGCGTGATTTGTCCGTTCCCGGCGCCGCAGCGGTGCGCTACTACGACATCAACGCTCTCGGCCCGCAGGTCGCCAACCTGCCCGCGTCGATCAAGATCATGCTCGAGCAGGCGTTGCGCCAGTGCGACAACTTCGAGATCACCGAAGCTGATGTGCGGCGGCTGGCGAACTGGAATGCGAAGGACGTCGGCCAGAGTGAGCTGCCGTTCAAGCCTGCGCGCGTGATTTTGCAGGATTTTTCGGGCGTGCCGTGTCTTGTCGATCTGGCTGCGATGCGCAGCGCGCTTGCGCGTCTGGGCGCGGATCCTGCGAAGGTCAACCCGCTGGTGCCAGTCGATATGGTCGTCGATCATTCGGTGCAGGTCGACTTTTTTGGCACGAAGGACGCGGTTGATAAGAACCTGGCGATGGAATTCAGCCGCAACAACGAGCGTTATCAGTTCACCAAGTGGGGCCAGAAGGCGCTGCAGAATTTTCGCGTGGTGCCGCCCGGCACCGGCATCGTGCATCAGGTGAATCTGGAATACCTCGCTGCTGTGACGTTCGTCAAGGACGGCGTGGCATTCCCCGATACGCTGGTGGGCACCGACTCGCACACGACGATGATCAATGGACTCGGCGTGGTGGGCTGGGGCGTCGGTGGCATCGAAGCAGAGGCCGTCATGGTCGGTCAGCCGCTGTATCTGGTGATGCCGGAAGTGATCGGCTTCAAGCTTTCTGGTTCACTGCGCGAAGGTGTGACGGCGACGGACCTGACGCTGACGGTGGTGCAGATGCTGCGCAAGAAGGGTGTGGTCGAAAAGTTCGTCGAGTTCTACGGCCCGGGCCTGAGCAGCATGAGCCTGGCCGACCGCGCGACGATCGCCAACATGGCGCCGGAGTACGGCGCGACGATGGGCTACTTCCCGATCGACGCTGAGAGCCTGCGTTATCTGCGGGCGACGAATCGCAGCGCTGAGGCAGACCTGACCGAGGTGTACACGAAGGCGCAGGGCATGTTCCATACGGAAGAGACGCCCGATCCGGCCTTCACGGACACGCTCGAGCTGGACTTGAGCACGGTCGAGCCGAGTGTGGCCGGCCCGAAGCGCCCGCAGGATCGCGTGGCGCTGACGCAGGTGAAGAAGACGTTCAACGCGGCGCTGACGGCGCCGACGAAGGATCGCGGCTTTGGTCTGAAGGATACCGAGCTCGGCAACACCGCGACGGTGAAGACGAACGGCGATCTGACGCTGAAGCACGGTGCGGTGGTGATCGCGGCGATCACGAGCTGCACGAACACGAGCAATCCGAGCGTGATGCTCGGCGCCGGCATTCTGGCGCAGAAGGCTGTGGCGAAGGGCTTGCGCGTGCCGGCGTACGTGAAGACGTCGCTCGCGCCTGGTTCACGCGTGGTGACCGAGTATCTGCAGGATGCTGGGTTGATCGAGCCGCTGGAAGCGCTCGGGTTCAACGTGATCGGCTACGGCTGCACCACGTGCATCGGCAACTCGGGCCCGCTGCCGGCGGCAGTGGCGAAGGCGGTGAGCGAGAGCAACATCGTCACGAGCGCGGTGATCAGCGGCACTCGCAACTTCGAGGGTCGCGTGCATCCGCTGGTGAAGGCGAACTATCTGGCGTCGCCGCCGCTGGTGGTGGCGTATGCGCTCGCCGGCACGACCGACAAGGATTTGACGAGCGAGCCGATTGGCATGGGCAGTGACGGACAGCCGGTGTATCTGAAGGACATCTGGCCGACGCAGCAGGAAATTCAGGAAGCGATCGAAAGCCATATTCGACCGGAGATGTTCGCCAGTCAGTACGGTGCGGCGTTCGACGGCACGGCCGAATGGCAGAAGATCAGCGGCGCCGAGGGGCAGCTGTACGTGTGGGACGAGACCAGCACGTACATTCAGGAGCCGCCGTACTTCGAAGGGCTGACGCTGACGCCGGCACCGGTGAAGCCGGTGGTCGGTGCGCGCGTGCTCGGCATGTTCGGCGACTCGATCACGACTGATCACATTTCGCCTGCGGGTGACATTGCGCTGAACTCGCCGGCTGGTCAGTGGCTGGCGGCGGCGGGAGTGGCGAAGGACGACTTCAACCAGTACGGCGCGCGGCGCGGCAACGACAAGATCATGACGCGTGGCACGTTTGCGAATATTCGGTTGAAGAACCTGCTGGTGCCTGGAGTCGAGGGCGGAGTGACGAAGTACCATGCCACTGGCGAAGTCATGGCGATTTACGACGCGGCCATGAAGTACAAGGTCGACGGCGTGCAGCTCGTCGTGCTGGCTGGCAAAGAGTACGGCACCGGCTCGTCGCGCGACTGGGCGGCGAAGGGCAGCAACCTGCTGGGTGTGCGGGCGGTGATCGCGGAGAGCTACGAGCGCATCCACCGCAACAACCTGGTGGGTATGGGTGTGCTGCCACTGCAGTTCCTGCCGGGCCAGAGCTGGGAGAGCCTGGGACTGAAAGGTGACGAGGCGTACGACATCCCGGTGAGTGACGACGTGCAGTCGCGGCAGACGCTGACGGTGACGGCGACGCGGCCGGACGGCAGCGCGTTCAAGTTCGAAGCGATTGCGCGCCTGGACACGCCGGTCGAAGTGAACTACTACCGCAACGGCGGCATCCTGCAGACGGTGCTGCGCGGCATGGCGAAGTAGTGCACCTGCGAAACGAAGGAAACGTACCCGGCTTCTTAGAAGCCGGGTACGTTTCCTTCGTTTCGCAGGTCAGCGCAGCCGTGCGATCAGCGTGCTGACGACCAGGCCGAGTCCGAGCAGCTGGATCAGTGCGGACAGGCCGGGGAAGCCGCCCATCAGCATGATGAACACCAGCGGCAGCACCACGAGTGCGCCTGCGCCCACGATGATTCCTGCCGTGGCCGCCGCCCAGAAATACTGTCCGCGCACGCCCTTGAATGCGCGTCGCACGATCTCGGCGATGCCCGCTCCCGCTGCCGGCGCCGCCGTCATCAGAATGATGATCGAGAAGAAGCTGATACCGCTGATCAGCCGCAGGCCGATTCCGACGGCCACGCCGAGAAGCAGAGTCAGTCCGAAGACCAGTGCGTGCTGCAGCTGGGTGGCGTTGTAGAACGTCGCCACGCGCGCTTTCACGTAGTACGGGCAGACGTAGCCGGTCGGCGTGCGCACCGCGTCCTTCACTGCCAGCTGCCGCTCGCATTTCGCGCAGCGCAATGTGCTCGGCGTCGGTGATATGTAGTTGCCGGGACAGTCGAAGGATGCTTCCATGCCCGTATTGTAGGGGGACGTCCTCGTCGCTCGGTTAGTTATTTAACGTCACCAGCATCGCCTCGTGCACGCGCCCGTTGCTGGCGCACACTTCACCGCGCGCGAACATTGCGTCGCCGCCGCGCAGATCGGTCACGCGGCCGCCGGCTTCCTGCAGGATGATCACGCCGGCCGCGATGTCGTAGGTTTTCAGCTGCGGCTGCCAGAACCCTTCCAGCCAGCCGCATGCCACGATGCACAGATCGAGCGCCGCCGCCCCCATTCTGCGCACATCCTGTGTGTGCTGCATGAAGTTCAGAAAGTGACGAAAATTATTCGTCTCGTCGGATGTGCGGTCGGTCGGGAATCCGGTCCCGAGCAGGGACGTGCCGAGATCGTCGATCGGCGAAACGTGAATCGGCTCGCCGTTCAATGTGGCGCCCAGCCCGGCGCCGGCGGCGAACAGGCGTTCGTTGACCGGGTCGTACACGACCCCGGCGTGCGCCTTTCCATCGATGACCAGCCCGATGGATGTGCAGAACCATGGCACGGCGTGCGAAAAATTGTGCGTGCCGTCGATCGGGTCGATATGCCAGCACGGCCCGTCGCTGTCGGCCTGATACGCGCCGCCTTCTTCGCCGACGATGGCCCAGCCCGGGTAGCGACTGCGCAGCTCGCGCACGATATGCGCTTCGGCGCGCTGGTCGTACTCGGTCAGTGGATCGAAGCGTCCCTTGAATTGCACGGTCAGCTCGCGTCGCTGCGAGACGGCGTAGCCCTCGCGCAGCAGCGGCCCGACGCCGCGCGCGATCTCGATGATGTCCTGCAGGATGGCAGCGGTATTCATGTGAGCCGCACTTTACCCGGAAACTCTGCAACAATTCGGTGCATGCGAGTTGTCCTTCAACGTGTGACGCAGGCATCGGTTTCGGTGGCGGGAGAAACGGTCGGGGCGATCGGGCAGGGCGTGCTGCTGCTCACCGGCATTACGCAGAGTGATTCACCGGCGGTTGTCGAAAAGATGGCGCGCAAGATCGCGACGCTGCGCATTTTCCCAGCGCTCGATGGGCCGAGCGGCTTCGATCGTGCATTGCCGGATATCGGCGGCGCAGCTTTGGTGGTGTCGCAGTTCACGCTCTATGGAGACACCAGCGGCGGCCGCCGTCCGAGCTTTATTCAGGCGGCGCGTCCGGAAATCGCAGAGCCGCTCGTCGAGTATTTTGCTGCACAGCTGCGCGTGCAGGGGCTGGTCGTCGCGCAGGGTGTCTTCGGCGCGGACATGCAGGTTTCGCTGGTCAACGATGGTCCGGTCACGCTCGTGCTCGATGTCTGAGGGTGTGTTCGCTATTCGCCAGAAATTACCTGCGATCACTCTCTACTTTCTTCACCGCAAGCGCTTCTCTGTACAGCGCCGGTGTGTCGACGTCGCGCAGGATGCGATCAGTGGTGACCTGCAGCAGCGCCACGGTATTCATGTGCGCGGCGAGCAGCACGCGCAGCGGTGTGCGCGGTGGGATCGCCAGCGCCTCCGCCCAGAGTCGACGCGCGATCAGCACCGGATGTCCGCGCTGGTCGCCGAAGCGTGGCGCAATAATCTCGCCGCAGCCGAGGCGGTACATGCGCATCAGCTTCGACACGATTTCGCTCGGCAGCAGCGGCATGTCGCCCAGCGCGATCAGTGCTGCCTGTGCGGTCGTCGACTCGAGTGCGCGCAGGCCGGCCTGAATCGACGAGATCATGTCGGCTTCGCGATAGGCAGGATTGTGCACCGTGCGCACCGACATGTCGCGCACTTCGGCCGTAATGCTTTCGGCTTCGTGCCCGGTGATGACGATTGTTTCGTCCGGTTCGGCTGCGAGAATATGCGTGATCGCCGTGCGTAGAACGCTCGTTCCTGCGAATGGCAGCAGCAATTTGTTTTCGCCGTAGCGTGACGAGGTGCCGGCGGCGAGCACGATTGCGGCAATCATGCGTCTGTTCCTGTCAGCGCCTGCAGCGCCATGCGTGCGCATGCGTCCCACGTGAAGCGTGCGGCGTTGCAGGCGCCGCGTTCGATCAGATGCGCTCGCAGCAGATCGTCGCGCTCGACGTCGATCATCGCCGCAGCAATATCGTTTGTCTGAAGCGGGTCGAACGTGCGTGCGCCGTCGCCTGCGGCTTCCGGCAGTGAGGATGTGTTGCTGCACGCGACGGGCACGCTGGCGATCTGGGCTTCGAGCACGGGGAATCCGAAGCCTTCGTGCAGCGATGGAAAGATCAGCGCGCGCGCGCCGTGCAGCAGCGCGGCTTTGTCTTCGTCCGACACATAGCCCGTGAAAACTACGGATTCGTGCACTCCGGCGTGCACGGCGTGGGCTGTGAGGTTTTCACCGCCCCATCCGGCGCCGCCGGCGATCACGAGCTGATATTCCGTCGGAAGATGCGCGCGTGCGATGGCGTATGCGTCGATCAGGCGGCGCAGGTTTTTGCGTGGCTGCTGTGTGCCGAGGTGAAGCAAATATTTGCCCGGCTGCACGCCGATGTGGGCGCAGACAGTGGTGATCTGCCGCGGCGTCGTGGGAAGCACGGTTGGTGCGCCGGGGTAGGCCACGCGAACTTTGCCACGGCTGCGTGGGTAGAAGTCGTGCAGGTCGCGCATCGTGGCTTCAGAATCGGCCAGCAGCACATGCGCGTGTTGTGCTGCGAAATGCGTGCTCCATTCCAGATAAAGGCGCTGCGTCGTCGTATGCGCGCGCGGGAAATGGTGGAATCCGCAGTCGTGCACAGTGACTACGGCGCGAGTGCGTGCACGCACGGCGCGCGCAGCGAAATGCAGCGGCAGCACGTGTGCCGGGATGAACAGGGCGTCGGGCGGTTGTCGCATGATCTCGCTGCCCAACCCGAGGTGCGTCCATAGCCGAGCGTGTTCGATGGGCACGATTTCTGCGTGTGATGCATCGAGCACCGCGGCGCCTTCGGCGCTGCGTGTGTAGATCCGGAAAGCGTGTTCGGGCGCCAGGCGCAGCAAAGCGCGCAGCACTTCGCGCGCGTAGCGTTCGGTGCCGGTCATGCGCGTGCGGTCGACGCGGCTGGCGTCCAGGCCCAGGATCACGGGGCGAATTGTAGATTGGGGTAACTACTCAGGCCATCCATTTTTCCAACGCGAAACGCGCTATTCCTTCCCCCAAAGGGGGAAGGAATAGCGCGTTTCGCGGGAAATACTGATTTAGGCCTGAGTAGTTACAGATTGGGGCGAATGCATTTCTCACGCGAAGAACGCGAAGAACGCGAAGAGGGCTGAATTCCGCCGCCGAAGAAACTTTCTCAAGCAAAGGTATAGAAAATCCAGCACAAGTTTTTTCCTTCGCGTTCTTCGCGGCTTCGCGTGAGAAAAATCTGCTGTCGAAGTTTGCCCCAAACTGCGGATATACCATGTGCCATGTGCACTCGGCAGTGGGGGAGTGGCTAAACTCGACTACATGAACCCGCGAATCACGGCATCACCCCGGCAGTGGGGGGGCGTGCTAACATTTATCCGCGCATGGAGTCAAAGGAAGTTCCCGATATTGTCGTCGCGCGGCTGCCGCTCTACTTGCGCGCGTTGTCGGCGCTGCAGGACGGAGGCCGCCCGGTGACATCGTCGAATGAGATTGCCGAATGGCTGGGGATGACCTCGGCGCAGGTGCGCAAGGATTTGTCGTATTTCGGCGAATTCGGCAAGCAGGGCACGGGCTACTCCGTCGCAGGGCTGATTGAACGGGTTCGCACCATTTTGCACATCGACCATGAATGGCCGGTCGTCGTCATCGGCGCAGGTTCGATCGGGCGTGCGATCGCGCATTACTCTGGCTTTGCTGATCGGGGCTTTCGCGTATGCGGCATTTTTGATGCAGATCCGCTTAAGGTCGGCATGCTGATCAGCGAGCACGAAGTGCAGCCGCTCGATGAACTTACCGAACGCGTTCATCGCCATGCGGTGCGAGTCGCGGTGCTCGCGGTGCCGGGTTCGGCGGCACAGTCTGTAGCTGAGCTGCTGGTTATTTCCGGCGTGCGCGCAATTTTGAATTATGCGCCGGTGAACCTGCACGTCCCTGAGGACGTGCGCGTCGAAAACATCGATCCGGTGTTGCACCTGCAGCATATGACCTACTACATGTGAGGTCTGGTCCGGTTGAAATGCATGCCCACGGCATGCATTTCCTCACCCTGTACCCTTCGAAGAATCGTTCTCAAGGGAAGGCACGGAAAAGCCATCACAAGCTTTTTCCTTCGCGTTCTTCGCGCCTTCGCGTGAGACAAATCTGCTGTCGAAATTCGCCCCTTTTGGCGGATGCACCCACGGAAAATGCGAACGGCGACCTGCGCTACACTTCGCGCAGAATGATTCAGGAAGCTATTGCCAAACTCCTTTCGCGCCAGCACCTCACCGCCGACGAAGCCGAAACTGCCATGAACGAGATCATGGGCGGTTCTGCGACGCAGGCGCAGATCGGTGCGTATCTCGCCGGTCTGCGCGTGAACGGTGAAACCGAGTCGGAAATTTCTGGCAGCGCGCGCGCCATGCGGGAACGCGCATTGCGCGTGAATCACTCGCAGCCGCGCGTGGTCGACGTTGTTGGCACCGGCGGCGACAAGTCGGGCACATTCAATATCAGCACCACTGCAGCGTTCGTCGTGGCTGGTGCAGGTGTGCCGGTCGCCAAACATGGCGGGCGCGCTGCATCGTCGCAGACCGGCGCCGGCGACGTGCTGGCGTCGCTGGGCTTGAACATGACGCTCACGCCGGAGCAGGTCGGCGCCTGCATCGACGAGGTCGGTATCGGCTTCATGTTCGCGCCCAATCATCACCCGGCGATGAAGACCGTGGTCGGCCCGCGTCGTGAGCTCGGCACGCGCACGATTTTCAACATCCTGGGTCCGCTGACAAATCCGGCCTGGGCGAAGCATCAGCTCGTCGGCACGTTTTCGGCCGACCTGACTGAGTTGATGGCCAAGGTGCTGCGCGATCTGGGTTCGACGCATGCGCTGGTGGTGAACACCGTCGGTGTCGACGAATTGTTGACGATCGGCACAGCTACAGTCAGCGAACTCGTGGACGGCGATGTGCGCACGTATGAACTCGACGCCCGAGATCTGGGCCTGCGTCGGGTTTCACTCGACGAACTCGGCGGCGGGTCCCCCGATTTCAACGCTACGATCACGCGCGCCGTGCTTGCCGGCCAGGACGTGCCTGCCCGCACCGAAGCGGTGCTGCTCAACGCTGGCGCTGCGCTCTATGCCGCCGATGCTGCTGCCAGCATCGCCGACGGCATTACGCTTGCCCGCGAATCAATTGCCTCCGGCGCTGCGCTGGCCAAACTCGACGCGCTGGTGGCGAAGAGCATGACGTTTGCGGAGTGAACAAATTTCAGATTTCGTAACTACTCAGGCTATCCATTTTTCCAACGCGAAACGCGCTATTCCTTCCCCCGAAGGGGGAAGGAATAGCGCGTTTCGCGGGAAATACTGATTTAGGCCTGAGTAGTTACGAAATCTAAAATCTGAAATTGATCTCCCCTCCTTCCGCGTTCACCAACACCGTGCCGCCGTCGCGCACGCGGCCTTCGAGGATGGCCATTGAGAGCGGGTCCTGAAGCTCGCTTTGGATGGCGCGTCTGAGCGGGCGCGCGCCGAACGCCGGGTCGTAGCCGACATGCGCGAGGTGTGCGCGTGCGGCGTCGGTGAGCTCCAGTGTGATCTTGCGTGCGGCGAGTCGTGCGCGCAGCTGAGCGAGCTGGATGTCCACGATGTGGCTGATGTGCTCGGCGCCGAGCGAGCGAAACATGACGATTTCGTCGATGCGGTTGAGGAATTCCGGGCGGAAGAAGCTCTGCAGCCGCTTCATGATTTCATCGCGCGTCAGTGATTCACCCTGACCGGTCAGCAGATTGCTCGTCATGATCACCACGGTGTTTTTGAAATCGACTGTGCGGCCCTGGCCGTCGGTGAGGCGGCCATCGTCGAGCAGCTGGAGCAGCACATTGAAGACTTCCGGGTGTGCTTTTTCGATTTCATCGAAGAGCACGACAGCGTACGGACGGCGTCGTACTGCTTCCGTGAGCTGGCCGCCCTCGTCGTAGCCGACATAGCCGGGCGGCGCGCCAATCAGGCGCGAGACGGTATGTTTTTCCTGGTATTCGCTCATGTCGATGCGCACGATGGCGCGTTCGTCATCGAACAGAAACTCGGCCAGTGCGCGTGCGGTCTCCGTTTTGCCCACACCGGTGGGGCCGAGGAAGATGAACGAGCCGATCGGGCGATGCGGATCCTGCAGTCCGGCGCGTGCGCGGCGCACGGCATTGCTGACGGCGCGCAGACCGGCGTCCTGGCCGATTACGCGCTCGCGCAGGCGGTCTTCCATGTGCGTGAGCTTGCTCATTTCACCTTCGACCAGGCGCGTGAGCGGGATGCCCGTCCAGCGCGAAACGATCGCGGCGATTTCTTCGGCGCCGACCTCTTCTTTCAGCAGAGGGTTGCCTTTTTGCAGCTCCGTCAGCTTGGCCTGGGCAGCGAGCACCTGTTGTTCGAGCTCGCGAACCTTGCCGTAGCGCAGCTCGGCGGCGCGGCCAAGGTCGGCGTCGCGTTCGGCCTGCTCGATCTGCACGCTGGTCTGTTCGATCTGCTCGCGGGCTGCGCGCACTTCCTGGATGGCGGATTTCTCCTGTTCCCATTGCGCGCGGAGTGCGTTGCCTTTTTCTTTTTCGCTGGCGATTTCCGATTCGATGTGGCCGAGCCGTTCGCGGCTGGCGTCGTCGATTTCGCGTTTGAGCGCCTCACGCTCGATTTCGAGCTGCAGCACGCGCCGGTCGATCTCGTCGAGTGCCGTCGGCTTGCTGTCGATTTCCATCTTGACGCGGCTGGCGGCTTCGTCGATCAGATCGATCGCCTTGTCCGGAAGCTGGCGGTCGTTGATGTAGCGTTCGGACAGCGTGGCGGCGGCGATGACAGCGGCGTCCTGAATCCGCACGCCGTGATGAATTTCATAGCGTTCCTTGAGGCCGCGCAGGATGCTGATGGTGTCCTCGGCGCTGGGTTCTTCGACCAGCACTGGTTGGAAGCGGCGCTCGAGGGCGGCATCTTTTTCGATGTGCTTGCGATATTCGTTGAGTGTGGTGGCGCCGACGCAGTGCAGTTCGCCGCGCGCCAGCATGGGTTTGAGCAGGTTACCGGCGTCCATGGCGCCTTCGGCCTTGCCGGCGCCGACAACCGTGTGCAGCTCGTCGATGAACAGCACGATGCGGCCGTTGCTTGAGGTGACTTCCTTGATGACGGCCTTGAGGCGCTCCTCGAATTCGCCGCGGAACTTGGCGCCGGCGATCAGCGCACCCATATCGAGCGCGATGAGCTTTTTGTCTTTGAGGCCCTCGGGCACGTCACGACGCACGATGCGCTGGGCGAGGCCTTCGGCGATGGCCGTTTTGCCGACGCCGGGTTCGCCGATCAGCACCGGATTGTTTTTGGTGCGGCGCGACAGGATCTGGATCACGCGACGGATTTCCTCGTCGCGGCCGATGACGGGGTCGAGTTTGCCCTGCTGGGCGGCCTGCGTCAGGTCGCGGCCATATTTTTCGAGCGCCTGGTACGTGGCTTCGGGCTGTTGCGAGGCGACGCGCTGGTTGCCGCGCACGCTGACGAGCGCCTTCAGAGTACTGTCGCGGTGGACGCCATTTTCGTTGAGCAGGCGTGCGGCGGCAGACGGCCGACCACGGCCTGGATCGGCCAGGGCGATCAGCAGGTGCTCGGTGCTGACGTAATCGTCGCGCATCAGCTTTGCTTCCGCTTCCGCTTTGTCTGTGATCAGGCTGACTTCGCGGGCCAGGCGTACTTCGCCTACGTCGCCGCTAATTTTGGGCTTCCCCTGAATTTCGCGCAGCAATTGCTGCTGCAGGCGAGCCGGCGCCGCGCCGACGGCACTGAGAATAGGCGGGACGATGCCGCCTTCCTGAACGAGGAGAGCGTAGAGCAGGTGCTCTGGATCAATGAGCGAATTGCCGTGCTCGATAGCTGTCGATTGCGCGGCGCGCAGTGCATCCTGCGCTTTTTCTGTATACTGATTCAGATTCATACGCCCCTCCTGATGATTCGCAAGCGGATTCTTCGGTTCGTGCCGTCTCTGGCCCTGAAGCCTGGTATTTCGGTAATTACTTTCACAATAAGTGATCGACTTGCCCGAATGGACTTGGTTTGAGTCGTTGCCGATGGCGTGAATGGTGAATTTCGCGAGCGAGTTTTACGATTCCTGGTCGATTACTATCCTGATGACGTTCTGAGCAGCTGCTGCAACGACAACACTGATTGACGCGGCAGACGATTAGAACAGAGTTGGAGGAACATCGGTGAAATATCAGCGTTGTTAGGCCGGTCTCCTTCATTTTCCTATTTGAAACTAATTAAAAAGTTGGGTGCTGTCTAATTGAAATCGAAGTATGATCAAGAGCGTCGCAAAAGGAGTAACCCATGAAATTGTTCAGGACCATTGCAGTCGCCGTTTCGTGTTTGTCGCTGGCGTTCGGCGCCGGTGCCGTGCCGACTCAGGCGTCGACGTCGGGCATCAATCCGTTGCAGAGCCCGGTGCCGACGGCTACTACCGCGCCGTCGAACACGGTGCGCTGCACAGTGAAGCGCGGCATCGTGCTGAATGTGCGTGCCACGCCGAGCATCCGGGGGCGTCGCATCGGCCAGATTCGCGGCGGCACCACGTTCGTGTGCCTTTCGCGCGTCGGCAACTGGCTTAAGCTGATTTACCGCGGCCGCGTGGGCTGGGTGTATCGCGGCTATGTGAGCTGCAACCGCGCGATCTGACGTCTGGTTCTTTGATTCTTGTCGCGCCCATCGGATCGTCCTAACTGCGGCCTTGTAAGGGAGTGATCTGATGGGGGCGGTGGGGTGCTACGCGCGAGATTTCCTGCCGCTGACCATACGCGTGGCCCGTGCTGGGGCGTGCGCTTCCTCGCCGATGGTGCTGGATTCGTAAGAGCCGTTGTTCTTGTGAATGAACAGAGCCAGCTGGTCACGAAGCCGTCGCATGATTTCGCCCTGTGCTTCGATTAACGCCCGCGCTGATTCAGCGCGGGCGCTGCGTATTTCCAGCGCCGCCCGCAGGTGCGGCAGGCACAGCCCGCCGGAATGGGTGAACTCTGAGCACATCAGTTGGCCGCGCATTCCTTCCAGCAGCGCCTCCAGGACCACGCGCTCCTGATGCCGTTCGTGTGCGCACAGCACGCATACGTGCTTCGGCTGCAGCGCCTGAAGCACTCGCTGTCTCAGTGGGGCGAACGCTTGCTGCAGCGCCTGAATCGGCGTAGTTCGCCGCTGATTTTCCTGATTGTCACCGGGAAATCCGCGCAAAACGTCGTTCAGCACGTCATGATGCATGATGGCTGTGCCGAGCGCACGACTATGTCCGGCAAGAATTGCGCCGTGCGGCGGACAGAACCCACGTGCGCTGCGGATTTCTGCTCGCCGCTCCACCACCGTGATGCTTTCATAGAAAAATCCGTCGATGTACTGCTGTACGTCGCGTTCGATCAGACGGCAGACTGGGCAATCCGGTTGTCGAAAGGCTTCCGTCAGGTCATGGGCGATGCGAGATGGTGAAGTCATGAGAGAGCTACAGCCATTTCACAAGCGCTTCAGTGACCACTTCCGGGAATTCTTCGTGCAGCACGTGGCCGGCGGCGGGGATGACGGAGAGCGAGGCGTGAGGCATTTCCTGGGCGAGTTTTTCGCCATCAGTAGAGGAGAAAATTGGGTCACGTGCGCCCCAGAGCAGGAGCGTGGGCGCGTTGATTCGCGCGGCGTTGCCCGGGACGCGCAGTTCAGGTTCGTCCTTCGGGGCGCCGGACATGGTTATTTGGGCATGAATCGTGCCGCGCACATGCAGCGGTGCGGCATAGCCGTTCACAATTTCCTTGTAGATCCAGTTTTTGTTGTACGAAACATACGACAGGCCGGAGCGAACAAGCAGCGGCGAGGTGGCATAGAAGGTCAGCGCATAACCGATTACGGGGAGCGTGACGATTTTGGCGATCGGCGGTCGTGCGGTGGCAAAGGCCTCGGGTGCGATCAGGGCGAGTGAGCGGACGCGGTCGGGGGCGATCAGCGCGATTTGCATGGCCAGTCGGCCGCCGAACGAATGTCCGACGAGATCGGCTCGAGTGATGCCGAGGGCATCGAGGACTCCGAGGGTGAGACGTGCTTGCGCCTGGGTTGTGTAGGCGGCGGGGTTCGTCGCGCGTGCGCTTGCCCCGCTGCCGAGAGAATCGAGCGCGACGACGCGGAATCCGGCGGCGATGAGTGCTGGGCGGACGTCGCGCCAGGTGAATACCGAAGAAGAGAAGCCGTGCAGCAGCAGGACTGGGCGTCCGTCACGGGGGCCCTCGTCCGTGTAATGCATCTCGAAGCCATCGACCGAAATGAAGCGGCCATTGGATGCGAGTTGTGGAGATGCTTCGGCGGGAGTGAGTCGTTCGCGAACTGGGGTGAGCATAAATACGGCTGCGAATCCGCTGCCGCCGAGCGTGAACAGCAGCAGCGTCGCCAGCAGCGCAGCCGGTGTGATGACGATCGAGCGTATATACGCTTCTTGCACGATGACGGCCATGGTGACGGTGGCGACGGCGAAAAAGCCGATGATGGCGGCGACAGAGCGCGCTATGTTGGACGATCGGCGCCCCAGGCGGCCGCGGCGCAGGAGAACCTGCAGCAGGACGGCGGCGACAAACGTGTAGAGAATCGCTGGCCAGTGGCCCCAGCGCATGACATCGCGGACTTCCCACCAGTTGATCGGATAGCGGGCGAGCACGTTGGGAGCGTAGGTTTCCATGATGCCGATGTCGAGGGCATAGCGTGCGCTGCCGATCGATTCCCCGAAGACGACCATGTAGTAGCGCGCATTTTGAGGGGCGATGGCCTCTACCCTGGCGCGTGGGTAGAAATTGATCTGGGTAAAGATATCAAAATACGTCTCGTTTGCGTTGGAGCGTGCAACGATGGCCCCCATTCCGTCAGGAATGTTGAAGGGCAGGGGTTCTTTCGGTGCAGGAAGGCCGGGACCGACCAGCGCCAGGTGCGGCGAAAATGAGTGCAGGTCGTCGTTGACTGGGATAAACATGATGCCCTGCATACGTTGTCCGGCTTCATAGTCAAACGTGACGACATCGATGTCCGTATTGCTGCTCAGCTGGCCCATTACAAACCACATGAAATGTGCTTCTGGCACGAATTGGGGCATTTCGAATCCACCGTAGTCCCCACCGGGTGCGCGACTCTCCAGGATTGGCGTTTCTGCGTGTGCCGGCAGTGTTTGCAGTCCGGATAGCAGGCTAAACGCCAGTGCGACGAAGATGCGGGGTTGCATAATGGCAATTATCGTTGAAATGCAGTAAATTCCCAACATCGGCTGACGATGACTCCCCAACCTTAAAAAGGATCGGCGGTAGTTGAC
>CAXNFZ010000026.1:0-17931 GCA_964201495.1 Chloroflexota bacterium
TATTCCTTCCCCCTTCGGGGGAAGGAATAGCGCGTTTCGCGGGAAATACTGATTTAGGCCTGAGTAGTTACGAAGATTCGAAAAGCCATCAAATCTTCTTCCTTTGCGTTCTTCGCGGCTTCGCGTGAGAAAAATATTCTGTCAAAAAATTGCCTCAAACGGCGGATACACCTTCTTCGACGCATCAGCGGCGTCTGTGGTCTGCTGCGCTTCCAGCAGTGTGCGCAGGCCAGCGAAGTCTTTCTCCAGCTCCGGTCGCAGTTTGACGTTGTACAACGCAGCGGCCGGGTGATACATGGCGACGACGAGGCGGCCGTCGGGCAGGCGTTTGGCCTGACCGTGTACGGCGCTGATGCGCTCGTCCGGGAAGTATGTCGCCATCGAGAATCGTCCCAGTGTGACGATGATTTTTGGGTTCAACTGCGCGATCTGGCGTTCGAGGTAGCCGCGGCATGCAGCGATTTCTTCCGGCAGCGGATCGCGGTTGTCAGGAGGACGGCATTTCACCACATTGGTGATGAACACGTCCTCACGCTTCAGCCCGGCCTGCGCAATCAGCTGCGTGAGGAACTTTCCGGATGCGCCGACGAACGGCCGTCCCTGCTTATCCTCGTTCATGCCCGGCCCTTCGCCGATGAACATGATCGCGGCGTGCGACGGCCCCTCGCCTGGCACAGCGTTGCCGCGCCCAGCCGCAAGGCCGCATCGTGTGCATGTGCGTACTTCGGCGGCGATGGCTGCCAGGTCATCCGGAATCAGGACGGTCATCGGCAAGGATTGTACCGACGCCGGCCTGCGCTGGGTGCATCGGCAGTTTGGGGCAAACCTCGACAGCAGATTTTTCTCGCGCGAAGCCGCGAAGAACGCGAAAAACGCGAAAAACGCGAAGGAAAATGCTTTTTGTCGGATTACAGCCGATTCCACAAAACGCCCGCGTCTCCGCGCGAAATTCCGCGTGCTCCGCCTTCTCCGCGTCCCAGGCTCAGTGCAGGGCCGGTCCTTCCGCCACCATCACCAGCGCATCTTCGTGGTTGTCGGTGTAGTAGCGCGGGCGGCGGCCGATTACTTTGAAGCCGTATTTGCGGTACAGATTCTGCGCTGGGGCATTGCTGACGCGCACTTCGAGCAGCATGCGCGTGCAGCCGGCATCGCGCGCATGCTGCTCGCATGTGCGCATGAGCGCGTCGCCGATGTGTCGACCACGAGCGTCCGGCCGCACGGCGATGTTGGCGATGTGTGCTTCTTCGAACACGATCCACAGGACGACGATGCCGAGCACCTCGCTGTGCGCCTGCGTTTTTCCGAACAGGCGCTGCCAGAATGAAGGTCGTGGCGTGATCGTGCGCGCCACGAAGCAGCGCGCATTGGCATTGGACTCGATTTCATGTCGCCACGAAGGCTCGGGCCACGGCTTCGGAAACGATGCTGCGTCGATGTGCATGACCTCGACAAGATCGGCTGTCGTCATGCGCTCAATGCAAAACTCGGGGGTGTCGCTCACGCCGTCTCCACCGGATACAGCGCACTCAGCGTGAGCACGTCATCGATTTCCCCTTTTTGCCAGCGTGCCCACGCGATTTCTGCCAGGTAGCCGGCGCGGCGCAGGTTCAGCGTCGCTGGAGCGATGCGCGCGTGCTCGTTCGTCGCCAGCAGATTGATCAGCTCACTGCGCAGATCGCCGCACACCCACGTCGGCTCGTAGATGTCGTCGCGCAATTCCTGCCAGGTGCGAATGCGCCATTCGCCTGAGAGCATGCGCGCGCCGATCATGTCGAACGAGCAGGCGGCGACGCGGCTTCGCCCGACTTCTACGATCACGAGCAGCGGCAGCTTGGTCGGCGGCTGCGCGCAGGCGACGACGTCGAACGCATTGACACCGATCACTGGGATGTCGAGTGCCACAGCTATGCCTTTGGCGATGGCCAGCCCGCAGCGTACGCCGGTGTATGAACCTGGCCCGATTGCAACTGCGATGGCGCCGAGCGTCGCCGGGTCGACGCGGCTGGTGTGCAGCATGTTCTGAATGCGGTCGGCGACGAGCGCCGTCTCCTGGCGCTCGCACTCCCAGCTGATTTCGGCGTGCAGCATCTGTGCGTCGCGCAGGGCGATGCTGGCGCGACGTGTGCAGGTGTCGATGGCGAGTAGATGCCTGGTCATGGTTCAAACACCGAATGCGGTCTTGCGAAAGGTGATCAGCACTTGCCACGCATCTTCGTTTTTTGCGCTGAAGAGGAACTGGCGCTTGGTTTCGCTGATGGCACGAATGCGCACGCGCAGCGCGTCCGGTGGCAGCATTGCTTCGATGCGCTCAGGCCATTCGATGATGAAGACTGCGTCTTCGTCTTCGAGAAGCTCGCGCAGGCCGATGCCGGCGAGCGCCGCATTCGATTCGATGCGCTGCAGGTCAACGTGATAGAGCACGGCGTGGTCGCTGGCCCGATGGTGTTTTTGAATCAGCGCAAAACTGGGGCTGCGCAGCGACTGGTCCACTCCCCAGCCTTCACCGAGACCGCGCGCGAATGCGGTCTTTCCGGCCCCCATTTCTCCCTGCAGCGCGATGACGCGCCGTGCAGGCAACAGTGCCCCGAGACGTGCGCCGATGCGCAGCGTTTGTTCTTCGCTGCTGCTGGTAGCTTCGAAGCTGCGCCGGTCGAGCAGGGCCATAGCCGAGGATTATAGGAGGAGAGTGGTCGAGATCTACTCAATCCCCACTTCCCCCAATTCCACCGCGTCTGCGCTTCCCGTGCGCAGGCGCGTGCCGGCATTCGGGTTGTACATGCCGATGCGGATGCGGTATCGATCAGGTGGCAGATCGGCCGGGACGACGAGCGCGTAGGCATCGCGCTGCGCTGTGCCGGCTGGCCAGTGTGAGGTTGGCACGAGCGCGCTGAGCGTGAGCTTGTCCTGCTGAAAGACGATCGCGCCGGCGGCATTTAGCACGTGTACGAAGACTTTGTAGTCGCGCGCCGGGCGCGTGACCGGCTGCCATTCGAGCACGACGTAGAGCCAGTCACCGGCGCGCGCTCGCGGGCTGAACCAGGCGCTGCGCAGCTCGATGGAGTCACCGTTGTCGGCGGTGAAGGCGGCGCCCTGCGGGCGCAGCGGCAACGCTGCGAGCGGGGTGTTTTCGATCTGGTACAGCGGCAGGCGGATCTGGCCGAAGTTGTATTCGCCGATTTGATATCCGTTGGTGCGCAGTGTGGTTTCGAGGAATCGCTGCGGGTCGACCACGTCGTCCTGCCAGAGGAACAGCCGCACGCGCTGCGGCGCACGTGTGTTGAGCGCCTCGAGCACGGCAGTTTCGCTTTTCAGCACGCCGTGCAGGCCGGGTGGAATCGCCAGCACGTGCTGGCGCGCTGCACCGACGAAGTAGTAGTCGGCGGCAAAATTGTCGCGGGACGTGACGATGACGTCGCCCGGTTCGAGCGCCTCGCTGACGTGGCGCACTGCAGCGCGCACGTCGTCGCGCTGCCAGACGGGCTCGGTCCAGTAGCCGTGCAGCGTCGGCAGCCAGACGATGGCCATGGCAAGCACCGGCACTGCTGCGATGCGGCGCGGCAGCATGGCGAGCAGCACGCACGCCGCGGGCGCGAGCGCGATCAGGTAGCGCGGGTGAAAGACCGAGCGATATGGATAGAACATCCGCACGGCGACGGCAGCAGCGAGCAGCGGAACGACGACGACGCTGAGGAGAAATATCGCCTGCGCGCCCCTGCGCTGTGCGACGAGCGTGCCTATGGCCGCCCCGGCACACAGCCCTGCGAGCAGCCAGTCGCTCCAGTTGATCGGCGCTGGCAGCCCGGCGGTGAGGAACCAGCGCAGCCATTCGGACATGCGTCCGTCGATTGTGTTCAGCGGAAAAGCGAACCCGTCGTCGTAGGCGAAGCCACCGCGTGCGGCCAGCAGCCATGGTGCGATTGCGGCAACGACGCCGAGTGCGGCGAGCAGCCAGGGGAGGATGACGGATAGCCTGCCCTGTGTATCGTGAGGGGGCGGACGCTGTCTGATTGCTGCCAGCGCTACCGCGAGCGCGTGGCCGGGCAGCAGGAAGACGGCGTAGTAGTGCGAGTGCGCGGCGAGGGCGAGCAGCACAGCGGAAGCGACCAGCGCGCGCGTGCGGTGGGTTTGCAGCCATGACCAGAGTGCGAGCGTCGAGCCAATCGTGAGCACGGCGACGAGCGCGTACATGCGCGTCTCCTGCGCGTACCAGATTGCGGCGGGACAGATGGTGTAGAGCGCCGCGGCAGCGAGGCGGGATCCGCGCATGCGACCGGCCAGCACGGCGACGAAGGCGAGCGCGGCCATATCCGCGGCCGTCGAGAGCAGGCGCATGGCGAACTCGCTCTGACCGCTGGCGCTGATCCAGAAATGCAGCAGCGCATAGTAGAGCGTCGGGCTGCGGTCACCGGCGGTGGCAGCGGACATTTCCGTCAGGGGCAGGCGCGCCAGATGCCAGGACCAGCCTTCGTCGAACCAGAGGCTCTGCGCGCCGAGGGTGATCGTTCGTGCGGCGAACGCTGCCAGCAGCAGCAGCGGGAGTGCGAGTTTGCGCAGCACGCCGAGGATTCTCCCACCCATGGGGTATCCGCAGTTTGGGGCGAATGCATTTCTCACGCGAAGCCGCGAAGAACGCGAAGAGGTCTGAATTTCCTCACCGAGTAACTACTCAGGCCTAAATCAGTATTTCCCGCGAAACGCGCTATTCCTTCCCCCGAAGGGGGAAGGAATAGCGCGTTTCGCGTTGGAAAATGAATGGCCTGAGTAGTTACCTCACCGAAGAATCCTCCTTAAGCGAAGACTCGAAAAACGATCAATATCTTCTTCCTTCGCGGCTTCGCGTTCTTCGCGGCTTCGCGTGAGAAAAACCCGCCGTCGAAATCTGCCTCCAACGGCGGATGCACCCGTTCTGGGGCGAATTTTGACAGAGGGCGCGGTGAGGGTTTTCGTATGTGTGACACCTGTCACGCAAATCCTGTGGATCGCTGACGTATCTGACTGTTTTGCGCGTCGTGAGCGTGATATGTTCTTCCTCACGATGTTTAAGAGGCACAAGCAGGTGGCGCCGCCTGCTGCGGTAGAAAATCCAGACTGTCTGATGGCGCTGGTTGGTGTGAAGAAAGCGTACGAAACGGATGCGGGCAAGTTCTATGCCTTGAAAGGCATCGATGTGCAGATCGACGCTGGCGAGTTCGTCGGCGTCGTTGGAAAGAGCGGCAGCGGCAAAAGTACGCTGATCAACATGATCACTGGGATCGACCGGCCGACCTCGGGCGAAATCTGGGTGAATCGCCAGCCGATTCATGATCTCGACGAAAATCGTATGGCGCGCTGGCGCGGTCGCAGCATGGGGGTGGTGTTCCAGTTCTTTCAACTGCTGCCGACGTTGACGGTGATCGAGAACGTGATGCTGCCGATGGATTTTTGTCGCATGTACACGCCGAAGGAACGCCGCGCACGCGCGATGGATCTGCTTGCTCGCGTTGACATGGCGGAGCAGGCCGGCAAACTGCCTTCGCAGATTTCCGGTGGTCAGGCGCAGCGCGTGGCGATCGCGCGTTCGCTGGCGACCGACCCGCCGATCGTCATGGCTGACGAGCCGACCGGCAATCTGGACAGCCGGACGGCCGACGCCATTTTTCGACTTTTTGAAGACCTGGTTGCGCAGGGAAAAACGTTTCTCATGGTGACGCACGACAACGAGCTGGCGAATCGCCTGCATCGCGTGATCACCATCGCTGACGGCATGCTTGTGGGCGATTCGCGGCGTTAATTTTTATACCCTCACTATGTTTCAAGAATTGTCCCCACGCTGGCTCAAAGTTTTGCACGACCTGAAGGGAAACCTGTCTCGCACGCTGCTGTCCGTGGCATCGATTGCGGTGGGGGTGATCGCCTTCGGCGGCATGCTCATCGGCCGCAATGCCGTCGTGACCAACCTCGACGCGGCATATCACTCCAGTGTGCCGGCCGACATCATGATCGATATGGCGCCGTTTGATCACGAACTGCTGCGCTGGGTGATGAATCAACCTGGCGTGCGGCAGGTGGACAGCTTGTCTATCGTCAATGGGGTGGTGGAGCTTGCAGACGGGACGGAACAGGATATTACGATTTTTGGTCGTGACAACTATTCGTCGATCGCGCTCAATCGCCTGAAGCCGGTCACTGGCGCATACCCGCCGCCGCACGGTGGATTTTCGATGGAGCGCATGAGCGCGCGCAATGCTGTATTGCAGACTGGTGAGCAGGTTTCGATTCGGCTTCAAACAGATAAGACGTATGTGCTGCGCTACACCGGCTCGCTCTATGATGTGACCGCGCCGTCTGTCGGCCCGTCGGCCACACGCTGGAATCTGTACGTAGATGAGCGCACATTGTCCGATCTCGATGTGGCTGCGCGGCCGACTCGCCTCATGATCCAAATGGCGCCCGGTTCTGATTCGGCGCAGAAATATGCCCTGGCGGAGCAGCTCAGTGACGCGCTCGGCAAGCGTGGGCTGACAGTGCGCGCGATTACGGTCAACGATCGCGGCGAGCACTGGGCAGCTGCTACGGCCGGCGGGATCATTTTTATTCTCGTACTGGTCGGTGCGGTGGCGCTTCTGATGAGCGGATTTTTGATTGTGAATGTGGTGAATGGTCTGCTGCTCTCGCAGAAAAAAATCATTGCGATCATGAAAATCGTCGGCGGCGATCGCTGGCAGATTGCAGGCGTGTACCTGGTCATGATGACATGTCTTGGGATGCTGGCGCTCGTAGTGGCGCTTCCGACGAGTATCGTGCTCGGCAATATCGTGGCTGGGTTTATTGCGGGCATTATTAATTTCGACCTCGTCGTCTCTGGCTTCACGCCGACGATCGCGCTGCTGGAGGTGAGTGTGGCGTTGCTTGTGCCGATCGCATTTGCATACGGCCCGATTCATTCGGCGCTGCGTGTGACGGCAGCCGAGGCGATCAGTGATGTTGCGCCGCGGCAGAAGGCGAGCCTGACGGAGCGACTGCTTGCGCGACTCGAAAATCTGCCGCGCGTAGTGACGCTGGCTGTGCGCAGCATGTTTCGCAATCAAATGCGTTTGTTCGTGACGATGGCGACGCTCGTGGTCGCTGGCGGCGTTTTCATTGCCGTGCTCAACCTGCGCATCGCGATGCCGCAGACGATCACAAAAATGGTGGGTGTGAATACCGCTGACGTCACACTAATTTTGGGACGGCCGATCGGGCGCATTGCTGCGATCAATCGTGCGGTGCAGACGTCCGGTGTGGCGTACGCAGAAGGTTGGATGGCGACGTCGGCGACCGTAGTTCGCGTCGAGGGAGATGGCAGCACCGTTCAGATGAACGCTGGGCCAGCCGATTCGCGCTTCGTGCAGCCTCCGATGGACTCTGGCCACTGGCTCAGTCCTTATTCTGCGGAGACGCGTGACGAGATTGTGCTGTCCATCGGCCTGCTCGAAAATGAACCCGGCCTTGAGCTGGGAGATGCGATTGTGCTGCGGCGCGCAGGTGTGGAACACACGTTTCGAATCGTCGGATTTCTGCGCCGTATCGGCGGCCCGGAATCTTCGGTTTTCCCAGCTTATGGACACTTTGAAACCGTCGGCCGGCTCGCTGGTGGTGTGGGCACTGTGACGTCTGTGCGCGTGCGAGCGGCGAGTATGGATGCGGCGTTCATCGAGCAGATGAGTACTGCACTGCGCAGCAGTTTCGAAGACGTCGGAATTTCAGTCGTGAACCTGCAGAATCGGGCGACCACTCTGGACGACGCCCTTTCGAGTTTTGATGTGATCATCACGCTGATGATCGGGGTGGCTGCGCTGATCGCCCTCGTCGGCGGCCTTGGTCTGGCTGGAACGATGAGTTTGTCCGTGATGGAGCGAACGCGCGAGATTGGTGTGATGCGCGCAGTCGGTGCCGAGACACCTGACTTGCGTACCATGTTTATTGTTGAGGGCTTGTTCATCGGTCTGCTCAGCGCGCTGATCTCGTTCGTGCTGAGCATTCCTCTGACCGATCTGATCGGCCGGGCGCTGGGCTCAGCTGTGCGGCTGGGCACGATTGAGGTGCTGGTGAATCAGACTGGATATGGATTGTGGCTGCTGATCGTGAGCGTTGTGAGTGTTGTCGCTAGCATTGCGCCGGCACGACGAGCGGGGAAGATCAGTATTCGTGAAGCGCTGGCGTACGCGTAGTCGACTATGTGAAGCCGTTGTCTGAGGATCGGATGGCGGCAATTTTTGACGATCATGGAAGAACACAGAACCCCCGTTCGGGTATTGCAGCCGGAGCTTGTGGGTGTGATGCGCTTGTTCGCGATCTTTCAGGTATTCAAGAGCCTGGTGCTGGCGATCCTCGTTTTTCTGCACGGGGAACCAGTGATGTCCGTCATATTTCTCCCGCTGGTGACGTCGATTGGTTTTTTGGTGTACGTGTATTTAGATTTTTTGCGTGCAGAAACGGGAAGGTGGTACCTGATCGTCACGGTGACGCTTTTCACCATCGATACATTGATGACGAAAAGTACATTCTGGCTGCGAGATGTGTTTGCCGAACATCTTCTGCGTGCAGATAGTTCGGACTATTCGCTGCAGCTTCTCATTGGTGGATTTACCTCTGGAATCGCATTGGTGTGGAATCCTTTTTTTCACATGTCCATGCTCATCAGCCTGCTGATGCTGCTGATCGTGCTGAGCTGGCAATACGATTTTCGATATTCGCTCGGCTTCACGCTGGTGACGTCAGTTTTTGATTTCATATTGAATGTGCTGCTCGTTACTGATGATGCGGCGTCGATTGCGTCAAGCCTGACGATTATTCTGGGGCGAACTTTTATTTTCACTCTGGTGGGGCGCCTGACGACGCATCTGGTCGGCGTGCAGAACGCGCAGCAGCGTTCGCTTGTGCGTGCAAATGCCAATCTGGCGCGGCAGGCTGTGGTGGTGGAGGATCTGGCGATCAGCCGTGAGCGCAACCGCATGGCGCGTGAACTGCACGATACGCTTGCGCACACATTGAGCGCAGCGGCTGTGCAGATCGAAGCAGCTACGGCTCAGCAGAGATTCGATGAGGCGAAATCGCGTGCAGCTCTGGAGCGAGCAGGATCGACGATCCGCGGTGGTTTGAACGAGATGCGGCGTGCTCTCAGAGCGCTGCGCGCTTCTCCACTCGAGGACCTTGGATTCGAATTGGCATTGCGGGAACTGGTCGATCAGACCCAGCAGCGCAGCGGCGCGGCTGTGAAAATGCTGATTGCCGACGGGTTGCGCCTGTGGTCGAGTGAAGAAGAGCATGCGCTGTATCGTGTGGTGCAGGAGTCTTTGGAAAACATCGTGCGTCATTCGGAGGCGCACTTCGTTCAGGTGGAGTTGCGGCAGGATGAGCGGGTGACTGCGCTGGATATCCGGGACGATGGGGTGGGCTTCGATGTGGGTTTGGCGCGGAGTGATGCACATCGATTCGGTTTGCGCGGCATCGTCGAGCGTGTTGAGGCGCTCGGGGGACGTGTGCATATCGAGAGCAGCCCAGGCAAAGGAACGCTGATCGCTGTGCGGATGGAGAACTAAGAATGATTCGGGTGCTCTTGTGCGACGATCAGGCGATCGTGACGGAAGGACTGCAGATGATTCTGGAGACCGATGCGGACCTGCGTGTTGTGGGCGTGGCTGCAAATGGCGCGCAGGCCGTAGCTCTCTCGGCGACGATCGAACCGGATATCGTGCTGATGGATCTGAAGATGCCTGGCATGAACGGTGTGCGCGCGACGCGGGCGATTCGCCATGCCCAGCCTGGGGTAGCGGTGCTGGTGCTGACGACGTTCGACGATGACTCCTGGGTGCTCGACGCAATTCGCAGCGGCGCTTCGGGCTATTTGTTGAAGGACACACCGCGCGACCGGCTGATCGAAGCGATCAAGGATACGGTCGCAGGCAGGACGCATATTGATCCACAGGTGGCCGGCAAGCTTCTGCAGCAGATCGCACACCCTGCGGGCGATGCTGATATCAGCGTGCTTGCCGAGCCGTTGACGAAGCGGGAGATTGGTGTATTGAAGTTGATGACGCAAGGATTGAGCTACGGCGAGATTGCCGGACGCTTATTTTTATCCGAAGGTACTGTGCGTAATTACGCCAGCAATATTTTTGCAAAAATAGGAGTAGCGGATCGCACACGGGCGGTGGTGACTGCGCTGCGCTTCGGCCTGGTGAAGGATGCTGGCAGGGACGAGACCTGAGGGGTGTATCCGCAGTGAGGGGCAAATTTTGACAGCAGATTTTCCTCGCCTTTGCTCGAAGAAGATTCTTCGTAACTGCTCAGGCCTAAATCAGTATTTCCCGCGAAACGCGCTATTCCTTCCCCCGAAGGGGGAAGGAATAGCGCGTTTCGCGTTGGAAAAATGGATAGCCTGAGTAGTTACGATTCTTCGGTAACGGGATTCAGACTTCTTCGCCTTCTTCGCCTTTTTCGCGGCTTCGCGTGAGAAATGCATTCACCCCCCAGCGGCGGATTCACCCCTGCGCATGCGCGCCAAAGGCGTGATCGTCTACGGGAACACCGCTGCAAGCTGTGGATGCATCCTACGCGGATGCCGGCTCCGCCCCCTGCATGACCCAGCGTGTGAACGACCCCACGCCCATGCTGCGCACCATGTCGGCGACCTGGCGCACTTGATCGCTGCGCGTCAGATAGTTGCCGTCTGCGCGCGTGGCACCCTGGCGTATGGCGGTAAAGACGTCCGCGGCGCGCTGTCCGCGAAACCATGTGCGCCCGCTGTCGACTGCACACAAGGCGTGTGCGTCGCTGCCCCCGATTTGTGCGAGGTTCATCGTTTCTGCCAGACTCTGTGCCATTCGATTGGCTGCGCGCCATGGCCAGAAGATGCTCGCGTTGAACACTTCGATGCCGTCAAGCGGCAGCGCTTGCAGTCCCGCTGCGCCGAGCCGTCGACCGAGTGATGGCACGCTTGCGTCGAACGGGTGCGGTGCGATGGCGAGCCCGCCCTGCTCATGAATGCGTGCAACGGTCTCGCGCGCGTCCAGCCCCGGGGGAATGCGTGTGTGCAGGAACAAACCCAGCAGATGTCCGTGTGCGGTCGAGACTTCTTCCCCGATGATGACGTCGACGCCAAACTGCGGCCCGAGTTTGTGCGCCTCGAACGCGCCCTCGATTTCATCATGGTCGGTTACTGCGATGACGCGCAGATCGTTGCGCGCGGCATGCGCGAGCAATTCGGCAGGTGCAGCGCTGCCGTCGCTGTACGTCGTGTGAAGATGCAAATCCGCTCGATTCCAGACTGCGGTTTGGTTCGCCAAAATAACCTCCGAGCAACTGCGCAGGTCAGTCGATTTCCCGCCACGAAATCGTTTATCCCTCGTCGGCGGGAGGCGAGGAGGACAAAACTTATGGACAGGAACTTAGGCTGGAGCAGCAACGCCCTCGATATTTTCGGACGTGCGCAAAATCAAATGTGCGGCATCGAGCGCCGCTTGCGGGCGTGCGAGTGCGGCGCTTGCACGTGCTGCGCCTGCACGCGCCTGTGGGTCGCGCAGCCATTTTTCCAGCTGCACAACGACCAATTGCGGCTGCGGACACCAGGCGCCTGCGCCGTTGTGAGTCACCAGATCGATGTTGCCGCTCTCCTGACCGGGCACTGCGTCATAGAGCGCGATCGGCAGTCCGGCGACGAACGCCTCGGCGATCGCGCCCGGCCCTGCCTTCGACACGAGCACGTCGGCGGCGCCCATGTATTCCGGCACGCGGTCGGTGAAGCCGACGGCATGGATGCCCTGTGCGCTTAGCTCGGCGCGTGCGTGCTCATTGCGGCCGCACAGCACGACAAGCTGAATGGGCAGCGCTGCAGCCATGATCGCGCGCGCGGTCTGTGTGATGCGCCCCATGCCGTCGCCTCCGCCCATTAATAGAACGGTGAACGACTGCGGATCGAGTCCGAGCTCGCTGCGCATGGAGCGGCCGCGGGCGCAGCGTTCGGCGAAATCAGGCAGCACCGGCTGCCCGGTGACGACCACGCGCTCCGGCTGCATGCCGTGGCGAATTGCCAGTGTGCGCGCTTCTTCCGTCGGCACCATGATGCTGGTGATGTGTTTCGACCAGAACAGCGAGTGAATCGTCACCATGTCGCTGACGACGGCGAAGAACGGCGCGTGGGGCTGAAACTGCTTTGCTGCCTGGGGCAGCATCTGATTCACCAGCGGATGGCATGACACGTAAACGTCTGCTGGATGTTCAGCAAAAAAGCGCGTGATGGAATGGCGCCCGCTGAGTTGCATCGACGCACGCGTGATGGCGGCGTACGGCTTGTTGTTGGTCAGATGCCAGAACGCGGCATATCCGACGCGCGCGCGTGCGATGGCCACCGGGTAAGCGCGTTCGGCGGTGTTGTACGGATACGGCATGTAGGGAGTGGCGTTGACCAGCTCCGTCTTTACGTGTCCGTTGCCGATGATGCGCAGTCCTGCCGCCACGGCCTGAGCCGTTGCACGATGACCGCCGCCGGTATCGGCGTAGATCAGGACGATATTGATTTCAGCCATAGATTTCTCTTTGGAACCTGCCGAGCCGGTCGATGCTTTATTGCGAACCGCGCTCACTGCTCCTGCGGAATATTGATCCGAAGCCGGCAGGATCCCTGATGAAGCCTACGCAGAGGATATAAAGAAAAAATGAACGTCTGCGTAAGCTTACGTGATGTGCTTGCGGTGACGACGGCCAAGTGACCGGTATGAAGTCAGCGTCGCGGCGCGATTTTCGTGAGCCCGCTCAGCGACGCAGACAATCGTTTGCCGCCGACGCCGGCAAAAAATGCTTCGACTTCCTCGTCGTCACGCTGGCGTGTGCTGCGCAACACGATGCCTTCGCCGAATTTCGGATGTGCGACGCGGTCGCCGGGACGAAATTGAGTCTCCTGTGCGGCGGTGCGTTCGCGCGTCTGCGGCTTCCACGTGGTCGCGTCCTGCGTGATGGCGGCGTTCTTGCGCACTTTGCGCTCGGTGAGGTGCGCCGGCAGATCATGCAGAAATCGGGACGCCTCGGCCGGTTCGCTCATGCCCCACTGGCTGCGGCGCGCCGGGCGCAGCAGGTACAGCCGGTCCTTCGCGCGCGTGATGCCGACGTACATCAGGCGACGCTCTTCGGCCATCTGCTCAGCATCGTCGAGGCTGCGTTGATGCGGCAGCACCCCTTCGACCAGACCGACGATGAATACGGCGCCGTATTCCAGACCTTTGGCGGCGTGCAGCGTCATCAGCGTCGGCGCCTCGGCTGTGTCCAGAGCATCGGTTTCGCTGACCAGCGCGATCTCCCCGAGAAAATCGGTGAGCGGCGCATCTCCGGCTTCGCCGGCGACGTTGCGCAGCTCCATGATGTTTTCCCAGCGATCTTCGTTATTCTTGTCGTTGCTCTTCTCTCTATTTTTGCCCTTGCTGTTTTCCTTGTCCGCTTCGATTTCACTGCGCACCGAGCTCGCGTATCCGCTCGATTCGAGAATGTGGTCGAACAATCGTCCGACCGGCAGCTCGTCCCTGAGGGTGATCCAGGATTGCCACAGCGCGCCGAATTCCTTGACAGCGCGGCCGCCGCGGCCGGCCATTTCGGATTGCGTAATGTATTCGAGCACGCCGAGGCCCGCCTCGCGCGCCTGGTCCACGAGCTGTGTGAACGTTTTGTCGCCGATGCCGCGCGTCGGCGTGTTGATGACGCGCGCCAGGCTGACGGTGTCGCGCGGGTTGTTGACGATGCGCAGATATCCCAGCACGTCCTTGATTTCGCGGCGCGAATAGAAACGTGTGCCGCCGACGAGTTTGTAGGGCAGGCCGGCGCGCACGAATGCGTCTTCGATCGCTCGGCTTTGCGCATTGGTGCGATACATCACCGCGACATCGCGCGACTGCACTTCCTGCCGGCGCACCAGGTCGGAGATAGTTTCGACGACGAACTGTCCTTCCTCGTCCTCGTTGAAAAATTCGCGCAGCACGATGGCCGGGCCGCCCTGGCGTTGCGTGAACAGGTCGATGTGCTGGCGATTCGGGTTGCGCTTGATGACGGCCATTGCCGCGTCCAGAATCGTCTGCGTGCTGCGGTAATTCTGCTCGAGAGTGATCGTATTCAGGTTCGGGTAATCTTCGCGCAGGCGCAGCACGTTGCGGTAATCGGCGCCGCGCCATGAATACACGCTCTGGTCTGGATCGCCCACGGCGTACATGTTTCCGTTGCGTGCGGCGATCGTCTGCACCAGGCGGTACTGCGCGAGGTTGGTGTCCTGGAATTCGTCGATCAGGATGTGCATGTAGCGCTCCTGCAGACGCTCACGCACGGAGGTGTTGTCGCGCAGCAGGTGCACCGTCTCCATGAGCAGATCATCGAAATCCAGCGCGTTGCTTGCGCGCAGCACTTCGGCGTAGCGCGCGTAGACGCGGCTGACAATTTCGTTGAAATACGTGTCGGCTTGAAATTCCTGCGGCGTGATGAGTTCATTCTTTGCCGTGCTGATGGCAGCGTGCAGCGCCTGCGGCCTGTACTTCTTCTCATCGAGGTTCAGGTCTTTCAGAATCGTTTTGACGACATTAAGCTGGTCATCTGCATCGTAAATGACGAAATTGCGGTCGATGCCCGGCACTTCGCCGGCCGACGCAGCGCGCCGCAGGATGCGCGCGCAGATGGAGTGAAACGTGCCGAGCATCAGCTCGTCGGTCTTCTCGGTGCTGATCAGGTGATTCAGCCGTTCGCGCATTTCGCGTGACGCTTTGTTCGTGAACGTCACCGCCATGATGCGGTACGGATACACGTTGCGAACGCCGACGAGCCATGCTACGCGCGAAGTGAGCACGCGCGTCTTTCCGCTGCCTGGGCCGGCAATCACGAGCGTCGGCCCGTCGGGCGCTTCGACTGCTGCGCGTTGCTGCGGGTTCAAACCGTCGAGGAGTGTGGAGAGCGAAGAAATCACGCAGTGCTGATTCTACGGGGCTGGGATTGGCGTCGCCGACGGCACGCTCGTGGCGAGGCTGTCCGGCGTGGTTGTGGGCGGCGCCGTGGTTGTGGTGGGAGATGGGGCCACGGTTGTGGTGGCGCCGGCGGTTGGCGTCTGGACGATGAATGGAATCGGCGTCGGGGTGACCGCAAGCGTGGTCGGCGCCGGGAGCGGTGTGAAGGTTTGTGTCGGCAGGAAGGTGGCGGTCGGCTGTGGCAGCGGCGTCGACGTCGTGGTGACGGTGCTGGTGGGTCGTGGCGGCGCCGGGATGTTCGCAGACTGCGGCAGCTGATCGAACGCGGCCACGCTGGAGAGCGTGACGACATCTTCGCGCATGAAGCCGCGCTGGCCGTCGGCAAACAGGAATTCGAACCACAGTTTTCCGTCTGTGCCGCGAACGAACGCGATGGCGAGCAGGTCGGTCGCCTCCGGCATGCGTTTGAGGATCGGATAGACGGTGCCGGGGCCGCTGCGGGCGTTTCCGCCGCCGGCGTCCACGCGCATGATCGGCTGCCGATTCGAGGCCGGTTCCTGTGTCGTCTGGGCGTCGTTGGAGGTGGCCGTGACTGCTGCAATGACTTCCGTCGCGGCAACTTGCTGCGGTGCTGCGGTGGCGACCTGCGGCAGCGGCATACTTTGGGTGGCGGTGGCGGCAGCTGCCGGCGTCGCGATGGAGGAACGATCCGGCGTGATCAGCGTCGCGATCACGCTGAGGGCGATGCCGATGAAGGCGAGCACGCCGGCGGCGACGGCGAGCCAGAAAATCCAGCGGCGACCGCCCTGTATTTGTGTGTCTTCTGCGGGCTGACGTATGCCCGGCGCGACGCGTTTCGTGGCGGGTTCGGAGGGTGGCGCGGAAACGCGCAGGCGCGCCTGCGCTTCGGTGATCGGCTTGCGCGCGGCCGCTGCGGTGCTGCCTCTGGTCTGCACTGTCTGCGGCACATCACGCAGCGCTGCGGCGAACGCGTGCGCAAGCTCACCGGCGCTTTCGTAGCGTTCAGCCGGCTCCTTGGCCATGGCGCGAGCAACGACCGCGTCGAGCGCCTGCGGGATATCCGAGCGGAATTCGAATACGTGCGGCACCGGCTCCATTACGTGCTTCATTGCGATGCTGACGCTCGTCGGCCCCTTGTACGGCGGCAGTCCGGTCAGCATTTCGTACATGACTGCGCCCAGCGCGTATACATCGCTGCGCTTGTCGATCGGTTTGCCGAGCGCCTGCTCCGGGCTCATGTAGGCCGGGGTGCCGAGCACGACGCTGCCGGTCATGTCTGCCTGTGCGCTGCCGTCCTCGAAAATTTTGACGATTCCGAAGTCGGTCAGGAAGGCCTCGCCGTGTGCATCGAAGAGAATGTTGGCTGGCTTCAGGTCGCGGTGCACCACGCCGCGCTGATGCGCTGCGTCGAGGGCGCTGCCGATGCGTTCGGCGATGTGCGCGGTGTCGGCCAGATTCAGCCGGCCAAACGTCAGAAGATCCGACAGCGAGCCGCCGGGCATCAGCCGCATCACGAGGTAGGGCTGGCCGCCTTCTTCACCAAAATCGTAGACGGGAACGATCGCCGGGTGATCGAGTGAGGCGATGATGTGCGCCTCCCGTTCGAAGCGCGCACGTACCAGCGCCTGCTCCTGTAGGTTGCTCGACAGAACTTTGATCGCCACGTCGCGGCGAAAACGTGGATCATGCGCAAGATAGACGATCGACATCCCGCCGTGGTCGATTTCCTGCTTGACCTGGTACCGTCCTATGCTGCGCTGCTTCATGCGTGTGCGGATTGTAAATTCAATCCTGGGGAGTGCACAAAGCCCAATTGGCATCCGCGAAACACGCCATCGCCCGCCCCCGAAGGGGGGCGGGCGATGGCGTGTTTCGTGGGTTTCATCAATTAGATTTTGAGCACTCCCCAATCCTAGTAACTGCTCAGGCCGGGTGCATCCGCAGTTTGGGGCGAACTTCGACAGCAGATTTTTCTCGCGCGAATCCGCAAAGAACGCGAAGAGGTGTCCATTCCGTTGCCGAAGAATCGTCCTCAAGTGAAGGTAAGGCATGCCGTAGCAAGCTTTTTTTTGCGTTCTTCGCGGCTTCGCGTGAGACGAATCTTTAGTGGGAGATCTCGTGCCAGATGCGATCCCACTCGTTTTTGATTTGCGACCGCATTTCTTCGACGGACGACTCGGAGTTGATCACCAGGTCGGCGGCAGCGATTTTCTCGGCCGGCGGCGGTTGTGCGTCGATGCGCATCCGCGCTTCCTGTTCGGACATACCGCGGTTCTGCATGAGCCGTCTGAGCTGTGTGTCGGGCGTGCATGTGGTGACCCAGATGCGATTGCAGTGCGTGCGCCAGCCGCTCTCCAGCAGCTTGATCGCTTCAAGAACGATGATGCTGCCAGCAGGCAACTGTGCGATGCGGTGTGCGATTTCGGCGCGCACTGCTGGATGTGTGACTGCCTCGAGCAGGCGAAGCTTTTCGGGATCACGAAATACGATTGCTGCAAGCGCGCGCCGGTCGAGCGCGCCATCGGCTTGTATGACTTCCTGTCCGAAGATGCGCGCAATCTCTGTAAGCGCTGGCTTGCCAGGTTGTACGACTTCGCGCGCTACTTCGTCTGCGTCGATAGCGATCGCACCGAGTTCCACCAGCATTTGCCGCGCGGTGCTTTTGCCGGTGGCGATGTTGCCGGTCAGACCGATCAGCCATTTGCTGGTCAGTAGTTTTTCAAGTGAAGGTGTCATGGGAATCGCTCGTTATATCTTGTTGAAATTCGCTCCAAATCGCGGATGCACCCATGGGGTAACTACTCAGGCCGAAATCAGTATTTCCCGCGAAACGCGCTATTCCTTCCTCCAACAAGAGAAGCGATAGCGTGTTTCGCAGAAGAAATCGATCTGAGCCTGAGTGATTGTGAATCGATACCCATCGATACAGTGTGACGTTGGATTAGTCGCATGCGAGCGT